>JALRIY010000242.1 GCA_023255285.1 Algoriphagus sp. | reverse complement strand
TGCAAGGGTAATATCCTGACAATAAGGTAGAAGCTTGATAAGTTGTTGTTTGGATTTTTCAGTAAACCAAGGACTTAGAAAAAGATCTTCGGCCCCGTATCCTGTCAACGTGAGTTCAGGAAAGCAAAGTAATTCAATCCCTTGTTTCCGAGCCTCCTGGATACCTTGAATTATTCGTTCAAAATTTCCTTGCCAATCCAGTGGAGTTTGGTTGACTGTTGCGCCGCCAATTTTTAGTGTGTCCATTATAAACAAGCTGTTGAATAAGTTAGGAGACAATATCAAGCAGTTCACAGGCGTTTTTTGAGGCCTCTTGCTCTGCTTTTTTCTTGGTTTCACCTTTGCCTTCAGCAATTGTTTCCCCATTGACTACGATAGCTATAACAAATTCTTTATAGCGTTGGTTGCTATTCACCTGAACTACTTGAAATTCAACTTGTTTATTTTCACGCTGGGACCATTCAATCAATTTGCTTTTATGGTTGGAAACGGTACTCACCATTTCTTCTAGATCGAGGTGGATTAGGATGCGTTGTAGGATTAACTTTTTTGAGAAGACATACCCTCTATCCAAATAGACTGCTCCTAAAAACGCTTCCAAGATATCCCCATACAAGGACTTATTACCTACAAATTGCCTGTTGTCGATTACTTGTTGCAGGATTTTTTTTAAGCCAATTTTTATAGCTACTCCATTGAGTGTTTCCCGATTGACTAGTTTGGATCTTGTCTCAGTGAGAAATCCCTCATCTCGATAGGGGTATTTTTTGAACAAGTATTCAGCAATAGCAGCACCGAGAATTGCATCTCCAAGAAACTCTAGACGTTCGTTTGAAATTCGAAACCCTTGGTTGGTTTCTTCCCCCAATCCTGCAGGAGTAAGCGCAAGTCGATATAGGGATAAATTAATAGGCTTACTTCCTAGAATCAATTGAATCGAGGAGGCAAGTTTTTTGTCCTTAGCGCTAAAGAAAAGGGATTGGATTCTTAATCGCTGAAAGACCTTCACGCGAATTAGTTGTATTTTTTGAAAATCACTGAGCAGTTGTGACCGCCAAACCCAAAGGTATTGCTTAATGCGTAGTTGATTTCTCGTTCTTGTGCCTTATTGAAAGTCAAGTTGAGCCTTTTGTCAAATGCTTCGTCGTCCGTAAAGTGGTTGATAGTAGGAGGGACAAGGCCATGCTGCATGGCCAAGATACACGCAATGGCTTCAATCGCACCTGCAGCGCCTAGGAGATGTCCTGTCATGGATTTGGTACTGCTGATATTCATTTGGTAGGCATGCTCTCCAAAGATTTGTTGAATGGCTTTAGTCTCGCTTACATCACCAAGCGGGGTAGAAGTACCATGCACATTGATGTAGTCAATTTGTTCAGGTTGTAAACCGGCATCTTCCAGTGCAATTTTCATCACGCTACTAGCACCTAATCCTTCTGGGTGTGGTGCTGTGATGTGGTTTGCGTCAGCGGTCATACCTCCTCCGACTAATTCGGCGTAAATTTTTGCGCCTCTTGCTTTGGCATGTTCTAATTCTTCCAAAATTAATGCACCTGCACCTTCGCCCAATACAAATCCATCCCGATCATTATCGAATGGCCTGGAAGCAGTTTGTGGAGAATCATTTCGCTGGGATAGTGCTTTCATGGCGTTGAATCCACCGATACCTGACTCAGTTACGGCAGCTTCTGATCCACCACTGATGAATACATCTGCTTTGCCTAGTCGGATGAGGTTGAAGGCATCGATCAAGGCGTTTGTTGCAGAAGCACAAGCGGAAACGGTGACAAAGTTTGGACCTCTAAAACCATACTTGATGGAAATGAAGCCCGCAGCAATGTCGGCAATCATTTTGGGGATGAAAAAAGGATTGAATCGAGGAGTACCATCACCTTGGTTGAAGGCGGTTACCTCGTCTTGGAAAGTTTTTATTCCTCCGATGCCAGATCCCCAAATTACACCGGCACGAGATAGATCTAAGGTTTCTAGGTTGAGACCTGAGTCACCCATCGCCTCATCGGCGGCTACCATAGCATATTGGGTGAAGGGATCCATTTTACGTGCTTCCTTCCGATCAATAAACTGTTCGACATCAAAGTTTTTAACTTCGCATGCAAACTGAGTTTTGAAAAGGGTGGCATCAAAATGGGTAATTGGCGCAGCGCCACTCACACCAGAGGCCAATCCTTTCCAGAACTCGTCTTTGGTATTACCAATCGGTGTGAGTGCACCTATGCCTGTTACTACAACTCTTTTTAAATTCATATAAATGAATTTGAGGGATTTTTATTTCACGTTAGCCTCAAGGTACGCTACAGCTGCGCCTACGGTACCAATTTGTTCTGCTTGGTCATCTGGAATAGAAATATTGAATTCTTTTTCAAATTCCATGATTAATTCTACCGTGTCTAAAGAATCAGCGCCAAGATCATTGGTGAAGCTAGCTTCCATAGTTACTTCAGACTCTTCTACGCCAAGTTTGTCAACAATGATGGCCTTTACTTTTTGTGCAATTTCAGACATTTTGTGATCAGTTTAGTTAATAACTCTCCGCAAAGAAATATATTTAATGGCTAATTGACAAAGAAATGGAGGAAGTAAATTTTGTAGGAGAGGAATATGCCGCTTGCTACGTTTTAATTTCTACTTTTGTGTTCCAACCAAATCTTCCTTAATGAAGAAGGCCAAGCTACACGTCGAACCTACTTTTGACTTTGAGTTGCTCGGGATAGTATCTCCAATTCGGGATTATAGGATGGCTTGGTTGATAAACAAAGAATTGGAATTGAGCTTGGTCAAAGAGGAGGATTTGGAGTTGGATTTTCTAAATTCTGAGAAGCTTGAAATAGCTCAGTATTTTCTTTCTCTACCGCATGGATTTATCCAGCTTTTAAAAAACAAGGCTTTAAATTCAACACAGCAATTGGCTTATTTAATCCCTGAACTGAAGAACATAGACTATTTTTTGTTGGTCCAAGACGAAACCGAACAATTAGATTTAAGTAGCTTTATGGAAAAATTAGCCCAAAATTACCTGGTGCAAAGTATCGTTCGTGTCGATATATCCAAATTGAAATCAAAAGAAAACCTATTAACCTATTAACATACCATGTCTCAATTGCCATTTAAAAAAACCAAAATTTTAGCCACGATCGGTCCTGCCTCCAATAATTATGAGATGATCAAAAGTCTAGCATTTGCTGGAGCCAATGTATTTCGTCTTAATTTTTCACATGGATCACACGAAGTACACCAAGAGGTATTAAATTCTATTCGTGAAGTCAATCAAGAGTTGAAGTGCCATTTGGGGATTCTTCAAGACCTTCAAGGACCTAAAATACGGGTAGGAGAAGTTGAAAATAACGGAGTAGAAATTAACCCAGGAGATAAGATCACGATT
>JALRIY010000241.1 GCA_023255285.1 Algoriphagus sp. | reverse complement strand
CAACTCCAATTCCATAGTCGAGGGATGAAGTTCGGCCGCATTCCCTGTCGCACCAATCGCTGGAAAAACGGTATGGTGATTCCAGCCTGTCAATTTATTGGAACTATCCAGAGTAGCCACAATTCGTTGTGCACTATGTGAATGATAAAAGTCGTGGTGAATATCATCCTCTCGAGTCCACTGAACTCGAACAGGAGTTTTGGCAGCTTTGGATAAAAGAGCTGCTTCTACCACAAAATCAGGCTTAGATTTTCTTCCAAATCCTCCGCCCAACAAGGTTACATTTACTTTTACCTTTGATAATTCTATTCCCAATGCACCTGCAACGGCTCCTCTTGCCCATTGTGGATGCTGCGTTGGAGCCCAAATCTCTACACTTTCATCTCCTCGATAATCAGCAATCACTGCGGGCGGCTCCATGGTGGCATGTGCGTAGTATGGCGTTAAATAAGTTCTATCAAGTACGTTGACAGCTGAAGATTTGACTGAATTAAAGTTGCCCCGCTCACGGGTTATTTTTCCATTTTTAAGTGTAGACTTTGCCATCTCTTGAAGTTGAGACGCAGAATTATAGCGTTGATTTGGACCTAATTCCCATTCAATGACCAAGGCTTCACGTCCTTTTTTTGCAGCCCAGGTATTCGAAGCTAGAACTGCCAAACCTTCTAAAGGCTTATCAAAACCCGAGGAAATACCGGATCCATCTATTTTTATCACTTGACTCACCCCGGGAATTGCTAGTGCTGCGGTATCATCGTAGGATAAAATCGTTGCGCCGACAACCGGACTTCTGGCAATTACTGCAATTTGCATAGTAGGCAAATCTACGTCTGCCCCAAAAGTCGCCTGACCTGATGCAATCGCCTTAGCGTCGTAAATGGGCACATCGGTCCCAATTAATTTATACTCAGAAAGCTCCTTGAGTTTAATTGTGGATGCATCAGGCAACTCCATGGTTTGTAGGGCTTCGACCAAATCTCCAAAATCAACTTTCTTAGTGGATCCATTGTGAATGACCTGAGAATTTTCGGTCGTACATTCCGATGAGTCGACCTCCCATTTACGTGCAGCTGCATGGATCAACATCTGCCGAGCGGTAGCTCCGGCTTTTCGCATGGGTTCAAAAAACATCCGAACTGAAAAAGAGCCATCTGTATTTTGATTCCCATACTTGTCTTCATCCCCCTCGGCTTGGATGATTTTCACCTTTTTCCAATCAGCTCCTAGCTCATCCGCTAGTATCATTGGCAGGGAAGTTCGAATTCCTGTGCCCATTTCAGACCGGTGGGCGACTAAGATCACCTCATTATTCGAACTCAGTGAGATATACACATTGGGAGCAAAAGTGATGGGTTCTCCTTTTGGACCAGAACATTGGAAATTGATTCCTAGTAGGAATCCTCCTGTAGCCAAAGAGCTGATTTTTAGAAAATCCCTACGTGAAGGAACGAAGATTTCTGACTGATCCTTTGGGTTCTTATTTTTTATGAATGGAATAAAATTCTTCATGGCCTAGGGAGTTAAAGGTTTTTGGATGCGGTTTGAATTGCTTCTTTAATTCTGTTGTAGGTGCCGCAACGACATAGGTTTCCTTCCATGGCTCGTTCGATTTCCTCCGCTGATGGCTTAGGGTTTGCGTTCAAAAGTGCTGCTGCTGTCATGATTTGACCTCCCTGACAATACCCGCATTGGGGAACAATATGCTCAATCCATGCTTTTTGCAAAGGATGATCTCCCTTTTCAGAAAGTCCCTCGATAGTAGTTATTTTTCCGTCTCCAACCTCGGAAATAGGCAAACTACAGGATCTAACTGCTCGTTTGTCCAAGTGGACAGTACATGCTCCGCAAAGTGCTTGTCCACAGCCAAACTTGGTTCCTTTCATGGACAAAAGGTCCCTTAAAACCCAAAGTAAGGGCATATCTGGTAAGGCTTGTACCTCAAGTGTTTCCCCATTGACACTGATTGAATATTCTTCCATGATTTTTTGGTCTGGTGTTGCATTTAATTTACGAGAATTCTTTTTAAAAAAAACCTGAAGGCAAGGAGATCTTTAATTCTTGGTTTTTGGTCGAGGATTAAAAGTAGTAGGATTATCCAAAATTAGGCCATTGGCTTAAGATTTGTTTGAATTGCTGCGAACAAATCGACCACAGTCTGTCAGGAAGACAACTGTCCTTTGTCCACCGCCCAACTAAATGAACTTCAAGCCTTATTTTTTCTCGTTACTGGTAACAAAGCGTATAATCAGAAAATAATTTAAAATATTACGCTAACAAGCTTAAGATTATCCAGTGCTGAATTTCCTTTCTGTCCTGCTAGGTCTATGCAAAAAGACGATGAAGGCGCGTTTGGCGACACGAATTAAGCTTTGGGGTTTCCCCCAAAATTTTCCGAGGCGTATTGCTGCTAAAGTGATTCTAAGCATAGGTTTGGAGAAAAAAAAGAAGCTTTTTTTTTGATTGGAGTACAGCTTTGGGACTAGGGTTAGAGAGTGCTCTCCGCAACGAAATTGCGATCCTGCTTCTTACCCCTCGCTTCTTTTCAATATCAAGTGCCCACGCTGAGTGAAGGAGAATGGTTGGGGAAAAATCAGCTCTTAAAGTCGGAAGTCAGGCCAGGCAGCTCTGCTCGGTAAGAAAATAGTATTTTAGGGCGAAATGGGGATTAGCAAGTAAGAAGTTACAAGCTGTTCCGTACGTGCTAATCCCTTTTCTATGCTTTAAAAAATGAGTGCTTCCAGCTGCTCAGATTTATAAAGTAAGTTGTATTCCGCAATTGATTTTTTGATTGCCGCCAGTTTGCCTTTTTCTGCATCCCATTGGGATTGCAAATCAGCCAACCTGGTTTTTAATCCTTGTGTAATTCTTGGATCAGCAGCATCTGCAAGCCGCTTGATATTGAAAAACTCAACATTGAGTTTGCTAGGCCAGTTGATGACGTCTTGCCCATTTTGAATTCTACCCTCCACGATGTTAGACTCCCAAGCATCAATTACTTCAATTAGTTTCTTGGCTTCACCCAATACTTTTTCTGCAGGTTTCAGGCCCTTAAGGATATCACTATGGTGCACAAGCTGCTTTCTAATTTTCCGTAGCTCATTTACTTGTTGATGCATTTCGCTAATTGCGTTAGCAATAGAAGAAAGAACCTGCTGCTGTTCGTTCCAATCAGTTGCTGTTGCAGAAATAGTTGGATTGGCCAACACCATCATTTCCGTCTCTGCAATAGTCCCGTTGAAATTTAATTGCGCCTTGTATTTTCCAGGAGGAACTGCATAGCCCTCATAGCTTCCGTATACAAAAACGTTGGTTACATCTGGCGTGATGTTTTCATTTCTTAGGTTCCATAAGAAACGATTGTGGCCTTTCTTCGCACTCAGTAAGGTAGCTGCTGATGGACCACCCGGATATTTCAC
>JALRIY010000240.1 GCA_023255285.1 Algoriphagus sp. | reverse complement strand
TCAAGGCTTATTCTGGGCAGGGAATCAGTGACCAATCCTACTTGTAGGTCTTTAACTAAGTGAATGGGGACCCCTTTTTCTAATGCATAACTAGTTAGCAGGTTTAAGTATTCGGGTTCCAGTATTAATGTATCCGCTTGAGTATCCTCAATCACGTAGGCTAGCGAAGGTAGGGGGTAACTAAGGCAGAGTGGTACAGCAATCCCTCCCGCTTTCCAGATGCCCCAAAGTGTGGCTACGTAATTCAACCCTGGCGATACCATAAAGGCAACGCGTGCTTGTTCCAAATCGGCTTTGGCTCCGAGTAGTTGAAGGGCGATTTGGGAGCTTTTGGTCCAAAGTGTCTCGTAGGTATGTGCTCCTTCGGCATCTAGGATGGCTACTGATTGGGGATGTTGTTGGGCTTTGTTAAAAATAGTATACATGAACCGAATTTTCTGAAAGATAAAAAAAACAGCTCAAGGAACTAGGACCTAATTCATATGCGGCGAATAGGTAGTATGGATTTAATAAAAAGTTTGGGAGTTACAGAGGTAAAATACTCCAAGAGCTTGGAATTAATCCAATCCGTTTGCTAAGGCCGCTTCATCAACCAGAAGCAGAGCATTAGTTTGATTTACAGCACCTGCAGGGATGCTTGCATCCTGCTTTAGCAAGCGCTGTACCATTTCTTTTTTTTCGGCACCCGTTACTAACCAGAGAATTTTTTTTGCTGAATTGATTAGGGGATAGGTTAGAGTCATTCGAATTCTGCCTTGGTAAAGTTCTTTGGTATAGGCAACATTCCGGTCCTTTACCTCCAATACCTCATTTTCAGGGACTAAGGATGCCGTATGTCCATCACTACCCATTCCAAGATGAATGAGGTCCAGCCCTCCACCTTCAGTGATGTTGTGGATGAGTTCAGCATAGTCTTGTGATCCCGCTTCCAAGTCTTCTACAGTTACGGGCATTGGAAAAATAGCTAATTGGCTAGCCATAGGACTACCTTCAATGGCTTGAAAGAGTTGGGTCAAGTTTCTGTCTTTGTGTCCATTTGGAGCTATCCGCTCATCCACCTGGAATAGATTGACACGTGACCAGGGTAGGGATGCTTTCGATAAAATTTTAAGCATTTCCCAAGGGGTGCGGCCTCCACTGATGGCCATCGAAAAAGTTTTTTTGTGGGTTAGCGTCTCTTGAATAAGCTGTTCCAAATAGGCGGCAGCCTTTTCTGCTACCTGATCTGCTGATGGTAAAATTTCAATCTTCATACTTATTTTTTCTGCAGAGTAGGGTTGTTCCATCCACCTGGAGGGCAAATCAACTCGTTGACTTCCTCTGGCCCCCATGTTCCTGGATCATAGGCAAATACTGGAGAATCTGAATGTAAGTAGTCATCCACTAATTTCCAGGCCTCTTCCACATAATCTTGCCGAGCAAAATGAGTGGGGTCTCCTGCCATTGCATCGGTTAGTACACGTTCGTAGGCATCCTTTTCCTTAGGGAAAGGAGTGGGGTTACCTTGTACCTCAGAAAGCACCGACGCCATATCTTCCTCAGGTGCCATGATTAGCATGCCGAATGCAACAGTTACATCTGGACTAATCCGAAAACGAATATGGTTGGGTTTGGATGCTATGGAAGAATACGCTGAAGGAAGGTGTTTGAAGCGCACCAAGATCTCTGTGCAAGTGACAGGTAGATGCTTTCCAGCACGAATAAAAAAAGGAACTCCATCCCAGCGGGGGGAATTGATATGGAGTCGAATGGCTGCAAAAGTTTCTGTTTTGGAGCCTTCGCTAACTGCTTTTTCTTGAAGATAGCCTTTGTATTGGCCTCGAACTACGTCTTGGGCTCGGAGAGGGGTAATGGCTTTAAGTACTTTAACCTTTTCATCCCGAATAGATTCACTATCCAAGGTTTGGGGTGGTTCCATGGTCAGATTGCAAAGGATTTGAAAGAGGTGGTTTTGGATTACATCCCGGATGGTGCCAGTTACATCGTAAAATGCTCCTCTACTCTGGATACCAAAATCCTCCGCCATGGTGATTTGCATGGATTCAACGTGTTTTTTGTTCCATACGGGCTCTAAGAGCGAATTCACAAATCGAAAAAACACAAGGTTATTGACTGGTCTTTTACCGAGGTAATGATCGATTCGGTATACAGAACTTTCGGAGAATTTAGATAGTAATAACTTATTCAAATCACTTGCGCTTGAATAATCTGTGCCAAAAGGTTTCTCAACGATTACTCGAGCTCCTTTCGCGCAACCTGACTGCTCGAGTTGAGCGATGATGCTGGGAAAAAGTATGGGCGGGATAGCCAAGTAGTGGGTGGGATGCTTTGCTGCACCTAAGGCTTCACGAACGCGAAGAAAAGTTTGCGGATCGGTATAATCTCCACCTACGAATGCCAATAGCTCTAAGAATCTTGCAAAGGTTTCCTCTTCAAAATTTCCGTAGCGCTGAATGCTTTCTTTAGCCCTTAGCCGTAATTTTTCGAGATCGTAATCCCCACGTGCGACCCCAATAATGGGAACATGTAGGTGACCTCGCTTAATCATTAGGAAGAGGGCAGGGAATATTTTTTTGAAGGCCAAATCGCCGGTAGCCCCATAGAATACCAGCGCGTCTGAATTTACTTGAGCCATAAAAGAGGTAGTCGGAGAATTGGTTTGTCGGAAAGCAATTTAAAAAATAGAGGTCAATTAAGCGTAGATAGTTAAAACCGATAATCCCTTTCCCACAGCTTGAATCCACCAGCAAAGGCATTTTTATTGGTTCCGAGTCTGCAGTTGGGGGGAAGTCTTTCAAGAAATTTAGAATTTCCTCCTCCAAGTACAATTTCATCTGGTTGAAAGCAGTTTTGAAAGCGTTCGATGGTTTCAATGACTAGTTCCTTCCATTGCTTTTTTCCAAGGTGGATGAGATTAGCATTCCCTACATGAGTTTCAAAAGTACCGTTTCTAAAAGGGAGGTGTCCACCTTCTAGAGGTAGAATTAAATGTTCGTAAATCATTGCGGTACCCAATCCAGTGCCAAAGCCCATAAATAGCAATTTGCCTCCTTCATAGCTTCCCAAAGCCTGCATAGCAGCATCATTGATGACTTTTACTGGGCATCCAAATGCCTGTTCAAAGTCAAATCCCATCCAGCCATTTCCTAGGTTAACTGGGTCCGACACGATTTTACCCTGCTTGACTATGCCTGGGAATCCTATAGATACCACCTCAAACTTCCAACCAGCTTCTGATGTTGCTTTTTGGACCAAATCTACAAGCTGATCTGGGGTGAAATCTACCCCAGATGGAATTTTTATACGCTCAGGCTGACCTGTGGCAAGGATTTTAATGTTTGAACCACCGATGTCTATGACTAATACATTCATTCTAGGCCTGCTGTTGGTTTAGGGAGGATGCACGATGAACTCCAAATTCAAGA
>JALRIY010000023.1 GCA_023255285.1 Algoriphagus sp. | reverse complement strand
AATTGCACAAGAAGAAGGAAGTACCCTAGTTCGTATAGGTTCAGCCATATTTGGAAGTAGAAATTACCCCACCCCATGAACGCAAAAAAAATTATTCAGCTTGCAGGAATTTCTGGTGCGCTTGCAGTTGGTATAGGAGCCTTTGGAGCACATGGACTTGAATCCCTATTGATTCAAAATGGAAGGTTGGAAACCTTTCAAACTGCTGTACAGTATCACTTCTACCATACATTAGCCCTTCTTGGGATTGGTATTTTAGGTAAAGCAATTCCCAATTGGAAGGGATTTGTCTTTTCTGCCTGGTGCATGGTACTGGGAATTCTAATCTTCTCAGGATCTCTATATTTACTTTCAGTTACCGGGATTACCTGGTTAGGAGCGATAACACCCGCGGGAGGCCTTGCCTTTATTCTGGGATGGATTTCAATTACCTATCAAAGCATTAAACAGCGTTAAGGTCTTGAAAAAATATACCTTTTTAACGGTTGCATTCCTTTTGTTTGGAAGCACTTCATTTGGCCAATCGACCAATAAGGTACAGGTCCAGTTAGAAAATACCTTTGGTAGCCAAAGTTTTTTTGCCAATCACCTGACCGGTTTTGTGCTTTACAATTTAGATAGCAAGGAAGTGGTTTTTGAAAAAAACAGCCACCTCTATCAGGTTTCTGCTTCCACCACAAAACTACTTACCTTGTTTGCAGCGCTCGTGGTGTTACAAGATAGCACCCAAACGCTTCGCTACACCTCCTCTGGTGACACACTAAAAATCTGGGGATCGGGAGATCCTAGCTGGAAGTACAAAGAACTCCAGCAGCCCGATTTTCAAAAAATCATTGGAAATCATTCTGTAATTCAGTTTTCAGATGCTAACCAGATTTCACCTCCTTTTGGCTATGGATGGCAATGGGATGATTATTATTATGACTATGCCGCAGAAAGAAGTAGTTTGCCCATCTATGGAAACCTGGTCAAGGTGGAGATAGAGGGAAATATGCCACAACTTTTTCCAAAAATTTTTCAAACTGACCTTCAGCTAAGCAGTCGAATCCTTGAGGAGGTACAGCGAGATTTCCATAGCAATATTTTTTTTTATAATCCACAAACTTTCGTTGGCAGAGAAAAACAACTTCCCTTCCTCGTAAACCCATCATTAATCACCCAATTAGGTACTGAACTCACCGGGATTCCATGGATTTATCGTCCGGATTCACTTCCCTCCATCCATCAAATTTGGCGTGGGACTCCACTAACTCCCTTACTTCAAGAGATGATGTTGGAAAGTGACAATTTTATTGCAGAGCAACTACTTTTTAATATTTCTGATAAACTTTTTCAAGAATTAGCCTCAGAAAGAGCAATAGACTACCTTCTCAAGACTGCCTTATCTGATTTGCCCGATGTGCCTAAATGGGTCGATGGTAGTGGTTTGAGTCGCCATAATTTAATTACACCAAGGACCTTGGTTCGGGTAATGGAAAAACTAGTTGAGTTACTTCCTGAAGGTGAATTAGAAAATCTTCTCGCCGTTGGTGGAAAATCAGGTACTCTAAAAAACACTTTTCAAGCTGCTACCCCCTATATTTTTGCTAAAACAGGAAGTATGACCGCCTCCTACAACTTGGCTGGATTGGTAAAAACGAAGTCCGGAAAGACCTATGCCTTCGCATTTATGAATTCCAATTTCCCGTTTGCAGTGTCTAGAGTAAGAAAAGAAGTTGAAAATGTGATGCTCCAAATCAGAGATCATTTTTGAAGTAGCTGTTATTTGATTAAGTTGTAAATTAATTTAATGCCCCAAAAAACATTCCTACAATGAATAAACGTAGTTTTTTGAAATCCCTGGGTCTCCTAGCTGCCACAAGCCCCATACTAGGTCTTGATTTTGCAAAAAAGAGCAAGGAAACTACGCTTTATCCTAGCGTTTTGCTTCGTGGGCAAACAGTAGGAATCATTAGCCCTTCGGCTGCTACTGCAGATCGAATGGAGTTTACCTACGCTAAAGAAGCCTTAGAAGCCTTGGGGTTAAAAGTAAAGCTGGGAGCAAATTTCAAGAATCGATTTGGCCATTTGGCAGGAACAGACCAAGAACGTGCTGCTGATTTGAATAGCATGTTTGCCGATCCGGAAGTTAAAGCAATAATCTGCCTTCGAGGAGGATCTGGAGCTGCACGAATTTTACCTTTAATAGATTACGAACAAGTAAAAGCTACTCCAAAACCCTTACTTGGATATTCGGATATCACAGCACTCCACTGTGCACTTCAAAGTCAAGCAGGATTGATTTCCTTCCATGGACCGAATGGCTCTGGGAGTTGGAATAGTTTTAATTCCAACCAATTTCAACAGCTTTTTTTTGAGCAAAAACTACTCACCTACAAAAATGAAATCGGCAAAGGAGATGACTTAGTGGCGAAGGGAAATCGGATTCAGACGCTCAGTTCAGGCAGTGTAGAAGGGAAAATTTTAGGAGGAAATCTAACTGTATTAACGGCTTTATCTGGAACCCCTTACTACCCTGATTTTCAAGATGCTATTTTATTTATAGAAGATGTGGGGGAAGATCCATACCGCATCGACCGAATGATGAGTACACTCAAACTAAATGGCACTTTAGAAAAAATCAAAGGTTTTGTATTTGGACAATGTTCGGAGTGCAAACCAGGAGGAGGTTATGGTGCTTTCACTGTAGACCAGATTATGGACCAGTACATTATCCCCCTTGGAATTCCAGCTTATTTGGGCGCCATGATAGGACACATCCCACGTCAATTTATAATTCCTGTTGGTGCCCGCGTTCGTTTAAATGCAAGTTTGGGCACACTAACCTTACTTGAGAATGTATTTAAAACTAGCTAAAAGGATGTTTTCGATTTTTCAATTTCCCCTACCGCTTTTACTCCTTATTGCAATGACATTTTCCTCACCAACTTCAGCCCAGAAAAACTCCCTGAGCTACCTTGCTTTAGGAGACAGTTATACCATTGGTGAAGGGGTAGACTTGGGAGACCGCTACCCCATGCAACTCGTACGGGAATGGAATAAAAAAGAAAAAACACCTTTCACCGCCCCTTTAATCATTGCAAAAACTGGTTGGACGGTAGATGAACTTGAAGTCGGTATTCAAAATACAGCTACATCAGCAGAGGGGTATGACTTGGTGACCTTATTGATTGGAGTCAACAATCAATACCGAGGACGTTCTGCAGATACTTTTGCAATAGATTTTGAAAGGATCTTGGAACGGGCCATAACCTTTGCAAGAGGAAATAAATCGCATGTCATCGTACTTTCCATTCCTGATTGGGGAGTCACACCCTTTGCTATCCAAAAGGGAGTAGACACAGAATCCGTAGCACGAGAAATAAACAACTACAATCAACTGAAGAAAAAGATTTGTGAAAAACACGAAATCAAATTTATTGATATCACATCCGATTACCGGATGGAAGGAGGTCTTCCTGAATCCCTTGTTGCTGATGGACTACATCCTTCAAAACAGATTTATGGTGATTGGATGCAGAATATACTTACTGAACTGAGTCAGATTAACTTTGATTGATTTGCAAAAAAGAGCAATTAAAATCAAGTATCACTTTTTTAATTGTTTTACCCCAAATTTTACAACCCGCTCGATTAACTAATAATTAACATGAAAATCATTTGTATAGGCCGAAATTACGCGGCTCATATTGAAGAGCTTAAGAATGAAAAGCCCGGAAAGCCGGTAGTATTTCTTAAGCCAGATACGGCCCTATTAAAAGGAGGAGCCCCTTTTTATTATCCAGACTTTTCATCCAATATCCATCATGAAATTGAGTTGGTACTCAAAATCTCTAAAGAAGGAAAATACATACAACCTCAATTTGCGCATCGGTACTTTGATGAAATCGGTTTAGGAATAGATTTCACAGCACGAGACCTACAAGACCAATGCAAGGCCAAAGGCTTGCCGTGGGAAATTGCCAAAGCATTCAATGGCTCTGCTCCTATAGGTGAATTCAAACCAGTGGTCGAATTGGGAGATTTAACTTCAATCGACTTTCACCTTGAGGTCAATGGAGTGCTTCAACAAAAAGGGAACACCGGTTTAATGCTTTTTGATTTTGCGGCACTCATCGCTTACGTATCCCAATTTTTCACCCTCAAAAAAGGAGATCTCATCTATACCGGTACCCCAGCTGGAGTGGGGCCTGTGCAAGTGGGTGACCAATTGGTTGGATTTATCGGCAATGAAAAAATGTTACATGTCGAAGTTAAGTAAGCGATTCCATTTCCTTTTTACTTTTGCATTCGCTTGGTGCTCATTAAATTTTGCAGTTGGTCAAGAAATTCAAAAAGGATATTTCCAATCACCAGTGAAACCTGGGCAACGAAATTATCTTTCTGGAAATTTTTCAGAGCTTCGACCAAATCACTTTCATACTGGTTTGGACTACAAATTTGGTGGCGTAGAAGGTGAACCTATCTATGCAGCTGCTGAAGGATGGGTTCACCGAATAAAAATTTCTTCTTTTGGATATGGGAACGTTATTTATCTCAAGCATCCTAGTGGGCACATCACACTTTATGGCCACTTAAGGAATTTCATTCCCAGGCTACATGACTGGATAAAGACCAAGGCCTATGAAGCCAAACAAAATGAATTGGAACTATTCTTGGAAGATGGTCAACTTTCCGTCAAAAAAGGGGAACTGATCGCCTACGGTGGGAATACAGGTAGTTCGGGAGGTCCTCACCTTCATTTTGAAATCAGAGATAGTTTGGACAGAGCACTTGACCCCTTGCTCGCTGGTTTTGATGAAATTGTAGACAAAACCCCTCCTACACCTCAAAAAATAGCTATTGTCCCTCTGGAGCTCGATAGCCGTGTAAATGGAAAATTTCAACGGGTAGAACTTAGTCCTGTACTGAGCGGAGGTAATTACCGCATTCCAGAAACTGTAAAAGTTACAGGAAAAGTGGGATTAGAAATACAAAGCTACGACAAGTTGGATGGCGCAGAAAATCAAAATGGCTTTCCAAGATTTGAATTAGCCGATGACTCAGGGCACTTATTTAGCCTTCAAATTGATCAAGTGGACTTTAATTATACTCGTCATTTTCTATTGCATACGCACCGAAATCGATTTACCAAACTGTATTATCAAAAGGACTTAAAATTCTCATTCCTTACACCAAATGATAACAGTACCGGTATATTAGAGATAGAGGCAGGAATCAAGAAAAATTTTCAGCTTAAACTAATTGATGCTTACAATAATACACGTTTGGTACAACTCAGTCTACTAGGAACCGACCTGGATTCAACCAAGTCCGATGGAGCTTCTCCAGCCAAAGCACAGGTTAGTTACTTCAAAAACATCCTAAAAATTAAAGTCGCTCAAACCTCGAAAGGAGGTCTTGCCAAATTCGAGGTTGGAAACCATAGCTACGAAATTCTTCCCGCTTACCAAGATGCAGCTAGTAGAACTTACCTTTGGGACCTAAGATTTGGAATCCCTAAGAAAATTGACTTATGTTCAGAAATTTATATCCCAGATATTTTGGGCCATTTTCCAGTTGGTAAGGAACACCTCCATGCAGTCGATAACTTACAGATACGAACAAGTGAAAATAGCCTTTTGGAAGATTTATACCTTCGTGTCACCCAATCAGGAACAGCCACAGCTCCAATTCTCAACTTAGGAGAAACCACATCCTATCTATGGAATCCACTAGAAGCAACCTGGGAGGTCAATGGATATAGTGGGAACAAATCTAAAACACATGTATACTTACGCGCTGCTAATGGTACCAGAAGTTTTGTGGGCGGGGAATGGAATGAAAATCAAATACGGTTCAAAACCAGAAATTTTGGTAGTTTTGTTTTGGCTGAGGATATAGTCAAACCAAGCATCACTCCTATTCGAGTTTCTAACCAAGGATTGCGCTTTTCAATCAAAGACAATTTGTCTGGAATAAAAAGTTTTGAAGCTTTTGTGAATGGGGAATGGATTTGGATGCGTTACGAGCATAAACAAGCTGTATTTTGGTCAGAACCGCTAAAAGGCCAAGTGCTAAAAGGTGCTGTCCTTTTAAAAGTTACTGACCAAGCAGGCAATGTAGCAGAATGGCGCAGCACCCTTAACTAAATTTGTAATTATCTTAATCACCATCACCATGACTTTAGAAGTTGGCCAATTGGCACCTGATTTTGAAGCAAAGATTGAAACTGGAGCTTCCATCAAACTATCTGACTACCGCGGAAAAAAAGTGATTCTTTATTTTTACCCTAAAGATGCCACTCCGGGATGCACGGCTCAAGCCTGTAACCTTCGAGACAATTACGAGCAACTACTCAATGCGGGATATGTAGTCTTTGGAGTAAGTTCGGATACCGAAAAATCGCACCAAAAATTTATTGAAAAACAGAACCTTCCCTTTTCCTTAATTGCGGATACAGAACTTACCGTACATCAAGCCTACGGAACCTGGGTAGAAAAATCCATGTATGGCCGTGCCTACATGGGTACTGCGCGGACCACCTTTGTCATCGATGAAGTTGGAAAAATCGCTGAAGTCATCCAAAAAGTAGATACCAAAAATCACACGGCACAAGTGCTTAAGTAACCTAACCTCATGAAAAAACATTCCCTAACTGAGCTACAAGAAATTTGTAGCCAACTACGTAGAGACGTATTACGCATGGTTCATGCCGTGCAATCCGGTCACCCTGGCGCACCCTTAGGATGTGCTGAATTTTTTGTAGCACTCTATTTTGATCAGCTCCACCACAATCCCGATTTCCAAATGAATGGAAAAGGGGAAGATCTTTTTTTCCTCTCCAACGGGCATCTATCTGCAGGTTGGTATTCTGTATTAGCTCGAAGTGGGTATTTTCCAGTAGAGGAATTAAAAACTTTTCGCAAACTGAACTCAAGGCTACAAGGTCATCCAGCTACTCATGAAAAATTACCAGGAATCCGCATTGCATCTGGTTCTCTAGGTCAGGGTTTATCTGTTGCGATAGGAACTGCACAAGCCAAGAAAATTGATCATGACAAGGGATTGGTCTACGTACTCATGGGCGATGGGGAATTGCAAGAAGGACAAGTTTGGGAAGCAGCGATGTATGCTGCACATTACGGTATGGACAATGTGATTGCAACAGTTGATTACAATGGACAGCAAATCGATGGTCCCACTGAAAAAATAATGGACTTGAAAAACCTCAAAGCCAAGTGGGAAGCTTTTGGTTGGGAAGTCATCGAAACAAAAGACGGCAATGACCTCGCCGCGGTAATTGCTGGTTTGGAAAAAGCCAAATCCCTCACCGGTAAAGGAAAACCCATCTTGAACCTCCTTTACACCGAAATGGGCTATGGAGTAGATTTCATGGTAGGTACCCACAAGTGGCATGGTTCCCCGCCAAACGACGAGCAATTGGCCCTAGCCTTAGGTCAATTAGAAGAAACACTTGGCGATTATTAATTATCCATTGCAAAAGACAACAAGATGAGCTTAGATTTAAAATATACATTTACCGAAAAGAAAGATACCCGCTCAGGTTTTGGCGATGGGTTTTTGGAAGCAGGAAGAAGAAACCCAAATGTGGTAGGCCTTTGTGCCGATTTGATCGGATCCTTGAAAATGGGTGACTTTCAAAAGGAATTTCCAGAGCGCTTTTTTCAAACTGGTATCGCAGAGGCCAACATGATTGGACTTGCCGCAGGGATGGCCTTGGGAGGAAAAATTCCCTTTGCTGGTACCTTCGCCAACTTTGCCACAGGCCGTGTATACGACCAAATCCGCCAATCCGTAGCCTATTCGGACAAGAACGTGAAAATCTGCGCCTCTCACGCCGGTCTGACACTTGGAGAAGATGGGGCAACTCACCAGATTCTGGAGGACTTGGGCATGATGAAAATGCTTCCACATATGACGGTAATTAATCCTTGCGACTACAACCAAACCAAAGCTGCGACCATTGCTATAGCAGAATATGAAGGACCAGTATACCTCCGCTTTGGACGCCCAAGCTGGCCAATTTTTACTCCTGCCAACCAAAAGTTTGAAATTGGAAAAGCTTGGAAAATGATTGACGGAAAAGACGTGACCATTTTTGCTACGGGGCACTTGGTGTGGGAGGCAGTAGTTGCAGAAGCCATGCTTCGCGAAGAAGGAATCCATGCCGAGGTAATCAATATCCATACGATCAAGCCTTTGGATACCGAAGCAATTCTGGAATCTGTACACAAGACCGGTTGCGCTGTTTCTGCCGAAGAACACCAACTCAATGGAGGCCTAGGCGACAGCATTGCACAAACCTTGATACGTCACAACCCTGCTCCCTTAGAGTATGTGGGTGTCAACGACAGTTTTGGTGAGTCAGGTACACCAACTCAACTTCTAGAAAAGTACGGCCTCAATGCTGAAAACATCGTTAAAGCAGCAAAAAGGGCACTTGCAAGAAAATAATCCTTGAGGTTTCCCTTAAACCTCAAAGGTTTTAGTATCCTTTGAGGTTTATCTAAAACCTCGAGGGTTTTAGTATCCTTTGAGGTTTGTCTAAAACCTTGAGGGTTTTCGTATAGTTAAGTTTTAAAACCTTCGAGGTTTAAAAAACCTCAAAGGTTGACCCCATGCCCATACGACCTACTCTTCTCTTTTGTTTAGTTGTTGCTCTAGGCTTTTCCGCCAAAGGACAAACACCTACTTTTTGGCTCACCGACCCCAAGGCAGGAGTTCTTTTTCAAAAACATCCTGCTACAAGTGCTGTAACTGGAGAGCCTCCGGAGCAGATAAGTTTGTACACTGATTCCCTATACCAATCTATGGATGGCTTTGGATTTACACTAAGCCAGGGCTCGGCCAGTCACTTGCTTTCCATGAGCGATTCGGCAAGACAAAGCATCCTTCAGGAATTGTTTGGTTCCGGAGAAAACGACATCCGCATTTCTTACTTGCGCTTGGCTGTGGCCGCATCGGACCTAAATGCATTCCCTTTTTCCTACAACGACCTAAAAGATGTAAAGGAAACAGACAATACACTAAGTCAATTCAGTTTAAGTTACGATACATTTGATGTCCTTCCTATCCTAAAACAGATTTTGCAGATCAATCCAAAAGTAACCCTCATGGCATCTCCTTGGTCTCCTCCTACCTGGATGAAGGATAACCGAGATACCCGAGGTGGTTCACTATTGCCTCAATTTGAGGAAATTTATGCGCTTTATTTGGTCAAATACATCCAAGAAATGGGCAAAAGAGGCTTTGAAATCGATGCAATCACGATTCAAAACGAACCGTTACATCCAAGCAACAACCCTTCCTTATTGATGCTTCCTGAACAGCAGGCACGATTTATTGGACAGCATTTAGGGCCAGCATTTGAACAAGCAAAAATCAAAACGAAAATTATTATTTACGATCACAATGCCGATCGACCAGATTACCCAATCGCCGTTCTCAGTGACCCTTTAGCAAATCCTTATGTGGATGGCTCCGCCTTCCACCTCTACGGAGGTCAAATCGAAGCTCTTTCCGAGGTTCATCGCGCATTTCCTAACAAGCACCTCTACTTTACCGAGCAGTGGGTAGGTGCTCCAGGCAACTTGGAAGGAGATATTTCTTGGCATGTGAAAAACCTGATTATTGGGGCGTCTAGAAATTGGGCAAAAACAGTTTTGGAATGGAACCTAAGTTCAAACCCTACGCTAACACCTCATACAGACCGCGGAGGCTGTGATCGTTGTTTAGGAGCTATTACTATCACCGGTAATGAGATTGTTCGAAATCCCGCTTATTACATCATTGCGCATGCCAGCAAATTGGTAGATCCAGGTTCCACCCGCATCGGATCGACTGCACCCAAAAATCTTCCTAATGTGGCTTTTACCCGACCGGATGGTAAAAAAGTCTTGATTGTTCATAACGACTCGGCAAAGGAAATTCTCTTTGATGTAAAGGAAAGTGAATACAATTTTTCTACTTCCTTGGCTCCTGGTGCTACAGGCACCTGGATTTGGTAATCCAAACCTACAAGCATAAAAAAAGTCCCGATAAATGGACTAGCCCCCAATAAGTGTCTAACTTTTTGGGGGCACATCAATCATTCAGGCCTTTCTTTTAAATTATATAATGTGAACCTAAAAGCAAAATCGGAAGACTTTTAGATATAATTTATTTGACTACTTTATTGCCTTTCGAATCAAGCGTAAGGTTTACCACTGTTTTTCCATTTTCTAGTTGCACCATAAAGATTAGTTTGTCATTCACTTTATGGGTGCTAACACGAGAAATTGCAAATTCTAAGTACTCCTTAATCAATTTTTCTTCAATTTCCTTTGGAAGAAGATCCCCATAATAGGTGGTATTAGAATGGTATTTTTCGGGGACTGCATTTGCTCTTAATTCAAGAAAAATATTTGGTTTACCCCCATTTTTTGTCAATTGAAAAGAATCATATAGCTCCCCTATCGCGGTATAAGATTCAAATAACAATTGGTCACCATTCACGGTAATTACTTGAAAAAGTTGGGTGTTTTCTCCAACACGATCTCTTTCTGCCCCACTTGCAGTCCAATCGTCTCCAATTTTATACATTTTCCCACCACTAACAGAAACCACATACACCGTTCCTGTTTGGTCTCTCATATTAACTCCATCCATTAAATTTTCTCCTGGAGATACTCTTCCTCTTGCGTAGGCGTGATCATGTCCTTGTAAGGCAAGATCTACGTTATAAGCATCAAAAATAGGCTTCCATAACTCTCTTAATTTTGAATTATCTCTGCCATTTGAAGCAGAAAATAAAGGATGGTGATAGGTGACAATTTTCCATTTTTGTTTTGTGCTTTTTAACACCTCCTCAAGCCAAATTGCCTGCTTTTCTATTTCTACATTACTATTCAAGATAATAAGTCGAACATCCTGATAGTCCATGAAATATACTGTTTCCTCCAATCCCTCAGGGCCATTCTCAGGAAGTGTAAACTGTGGTCTCCATTGTACAGAAAGACTTCTTTTCCCAAGCTTGGATTCTTCTTCATTGATTGCTCTATACTCATGATTTCCTGGTGTGGTAACAGATGGAATCATGCTATGAATAAATCCACCAGCAGTGAACCATTCGTGCCATTCTTGCTCATAGTGTGCATGGTTAATTAAGTCTCCTGCATGAATGATAAATTTCGAATTGGGAGCTGTCTTAAACCCCTCTCGAATTAACCTTGACCAAAGTTCTAGTATGTAATTCTGGGCATCACCAACATATAAAAAAGAAAATTTTTCATCTTTTTTTTCTGAGGCAGTTTCAAATTGAAACCATTCGCTCCAACGCTCCCCATCGCCAACGCGATAGCCATACCGAGTTCCTGGCTCTAAATCAGTAAATTCAACAGCGTGATAATTAGCCAATACGTTTGCTCCCTGTAATTTACTTGCGTCCAAGAGTTCTGTTTTAGCACGAATGGTTTTTGCTATACGCCAAAATTTAGGAGCAGCCGAGGCAATTGCAATTTCGGCATAAGCCATTTCTATTGCTGCATTAGTTCGCCAAGTTACATTTACCTGACGTGAGGGATCCTGTCCAAAATTGATTACTATCCGATCAGGATATTCAGAGGGCTTACTCCAATCTGTCCCAAAAACTGGTGGAGCATATTTTCTAATTTCTTGGGCATTTCCTTGAAATGCCAAAAAAGTAAGGAGTTGTATGGAAATTAATTTTAAGTTTTTAAAAGCTTGGTTCATAGCTATCTATTTACTTTTTAATGAACTTAAAAATCAAAAAAAATTGGGGATTATTCGTTTCCTGATATTAAGTTTTCGAGAAATTTAATGGCTTTGAATTACCTAAAAAATTTACCGAGACTACCGAACTCTTTTTATTGAACTCTTTCCCAACTTGTAGACCATTCTCAGTACAGATCCTAGCACAGATTTTTTTGGATTGGGAATTTTTCCTTCCCCCATTAAATGGAGTTGATCCGTGTACCAAATGATTTCCAAGGGGAAGGTTTTATCTAAAAATTTCCAACCTGTGGTCAAAGGTTTTACCTGACTCGTTATTGTTTCACCTGATAACAACTGATTTGGGAAATCGGGTTGAATTGCTAATGAACGTGCTATCCCGATAACATCGCAGACACCAGATTCCAAGGCCGCATTCATTCCTTGAGCCGAGCGAAATCCTCCAGTTAGCATTAGGGGACTATGAACCAGTTTCCTTACCTCTTCGCAATAGGTTATAAAATAGGCTTCTCGTAGCTTAGTGGACTCTTTTTGAGCTGCTCCCATCATGGCAGGAGCTTCGTAAGTTCCTCCAGATATTTCAATCAAATCCATACCCATGGCACTCAATTGCTTGATGACTTCCCTAGAATCCTCTTGAGTAAATCCTCCTTTCTGGAAATCAGCAGAGTTTAACTTGATGCCAACAGGAAATGAATCTCCTACTTCTTTTCGAATGGCCAGATACACTTCTTTAACAAAGCGAATGCGATTTTCAAGACTTCCTCCCCAACGATCTTCGCGCTGATTGTGGGTAGGAGAAAGGAATTGGCTGACCAAATAGCCATGAGCTCCATGAATCTGCACTCCTGTAAATCCACTTTCCTTGCAGACTTTTGCAGCATAAGCAAAGCGTGCAATGATGTCGAGTATCTCTTCTTCAGTTAGTGCTCTTGGGGTATTGAAAAGGCGATTCAAAGGCTTTTTTAGGGGTATTGCTGAGGGTGCTACGGGTTCTTTACTTAGGGATTTTGGTGATTGCTTCCCTGGATGATTCAGTTGTACCCAGATGTGCGTGCCTTCTCTTTTTCCTGCAGCAGCCCAAAGTGGCAAGTTTGTATCTTGAATTCCTTTCTCGATTACCACATTGTGCGCTTCTCCCAAGGCAAATCGATCCACCATCACATTCCCGGTAATCAGTAATCCTATTCCTCCTTCTGCCCAGCGAGCATACAATCGATTAAACTTCTCATTGGAAGTGTACCCTCTGGAGCCCATGTTTTCACTCATGGCGGATTTACTTAAGCGGTTTTTTAAAGTGACACCGCAGGGGAGTTGAAGTATATCAGTTAATTTAGTAGACATGGTGAAATTGGTCAGAATTGTTTCTGAAAGCACGATTATACCCAATAAATAAAGAAGTAACAAAGCTGAAATTCCTTTAAATCCAAAGTTACCCACATGTCGGGAGACAGGCCTCCCACAATCCGCCGCCGATAGTAAGGATCACATAAGGAATAGTTCCCAAAATTAAGTCAGAAAGGTCCTTGGCGTATTGGCGGCTTTGCGCTATTTTTTATTTTTTCTTCTCGCTTAGTCGTAGAGTCGTAAAGGAAGACAAGGTTCTTAAAAACTTTTTCCGTCGCAAAAATTTATTTTTTTGAGCCAGAGTATGATAAATCCACCAAAATACACCCGGTTACATAAGAATAAAAGTGATTTTAAAATGGATAGCAAGTGGTGGATTTGTAGCGTGCTAATTTTTCCAAAAAAAAACTCCTAGCAGGCTTTCAAAAACGAAAAGATTTAGCCGTACATTTAAATCAGCACAACAATTATTTATATGTCACAAAGCCGGAGAAAATTTTTAAGCATAGCTGCTCTTACATCAGGAGCAATGTCTCTTTCAGGAAACTTATTTGCAGCGAATAGTTTGACAAAGGAAGAATTTGATCTTCCTTCAAGTATAAGCGACTTGAAACCCATGGTTGATGGGATTGTTCCGATATCCGTGGAGGAAAGAAAACAAAGAATTGCAAAGGCACAAGATTTAATGTCTAAGGAAAAAATTGATGCGATTTTTTTAGAAGGAACTGCTTCATCATTTTATTTCACCAGCATGAGATGGGGACAAAGTGAAAGGACTTTTGGGGTGGTTATCCCAGCCTCAGGTTCCATCGCTTATGTATGCCCGAAATTTGAGGAAGATCGTGCTATGGAACTAATCAATCCAGTTTTTGGAGATGAGATACGTTGCTGGGAAGAACATGAAAGTCCTTATGCATTGATTGCAGGTATCGTAAAAGATAGAGGTGTCAAACACAAAAGGATTGGCATGGAAGAACGTGTTAGATTTTTTATCGCCGATGGCGTAAAAAAGGCTGCACCTGGTTTTGAGATTGTAGATGCCACACCTGTAACGGCAGGTTGTAGGATGTATAAGAGCAAAGCAGAAATTGCATTGATGCAAAAGTCGAATGATATCACCATAGAAGCCTACAAAGCGGCATTTGCAACGCTCCGACCAAATATGCCACAGGCAGAGTTTAGAGCAAATATTTCTGCAGCTTTTAGAAATCTGGGATATACGGGCAGTGCTATGGTGAACATAGGGAAATATTCAGCTATGCCACATGGCAGTATTGTTCCACAGACCATTCATGAAGGTGATGTGGTTTTGGTTGATGGTGGAACAAGTTGTGAGGGATATGCATCAGATATCACTAGGACGATTGTAATGGGTAAACCAAGTCAACGTCAGATTGATGTTTGGAACATCGAAAAAGAAGCGCAGGATGCTGCATTTTCTGCCATAAAAATAGGTGCAACCTGTGAGTCCGTGGATGCTGCTGCAAGGGCAGTGATTGAATCTGCTGGATTTGGTAAGGATTACAAACTACCAGGGTTACCACATCGAACAGGTCATGGGATCGGCTTAGAAGGCCATGAGTGGACAAACTTTGTGAAGGGTAATCTGACCAAGATTACGACGGGAATGTGTTTTAGCAACGAGCCAACAATCGCCATACCAGGAGAATTTGGAATTAGATTAGAAGATTGTTTGTACCTGGGAGATGATGGCCCACACTATTTTACAAAACAAAGTATTTCTATTGAACAGCCGTTTGGCTAAGGACTATTCAAATTGGATACGTTACCAAAAAAAACCGTCTAGGAAGAACAATTTTTATTGTGCTTTTTGTGCTACACTGTTGATTTCGAACTCAGAAAAAAATCTTTTGGATAAATTTTGTATCAGGCAAATAGAATCTGCTAAGGAGTGATTTTGTGGAAATCCAGCACAAATAAAAAAGCACTTACAAGAAAGTTCTCGTAAGTGCTTGATAACCAAGAGCCCCTTGCCGGGATCGAACCAGCGACCTACTGATTACAAGTCAGTTGCTCTACCAGCTGAGCTAAAGAGGCCTACCTTTATGGTGGTGCAAATATAGAAGGATTGGCCTATTAGACCAAAAGCACCGCACATATTTTTTAAGATTCACGCTATCTTTCAGATAGTGAGGACCTAAAAATTAAAATTCCTTTAATATCGACAGTTTTTTCTTCAGTTTATCAATCTCTTCTTCCGCTTTTTGAATTTTGATGTCAAACTGCTCCCTTAACTTATCAGCTGTCTTAGAAGCCGCAAAGAAGTCAAGGTTGTTTCTCCACAAGGTGATGCTATTTTCAAGGTCAGTAATTTGCTTTCGAATACCATGTTCCTTTTTATTCAACGTTTTAACTGAATTTGGATCGGACTGAATTCTATTCAGGTTTAATCTGAACATAAAATCTTCTTTATTAGCCCCTTTCTCTCCAAGTGCATCTAAGCACGCATCAACAGCTTCTTTGAATTTTGCTTGAACTTCTTTGATGTTTTTTCTTGGCACAAATCCTAGCGCATTGAATTCAGTAACTAGGTCACTCAATTGATTTTCATCCAAACCAGTTTCTACAGATTTTAATGCGTGAATTTGGTCAATAATTGCTAATTTTTTTGCCAAGTTTAACTCAAACTCAGTGTTTGAATCCTTTGAGGAGTTTCGTCTATTCTCGAAAAACGAATCACAAGCCTCCTTAAATTTTTTATACAAAGCATCTCGCTGCTTCTCTGGAGTAGGACCTAATTTTTTCCAATCTTGTTGCAGCTTAACAAATTGATTGGCAGTAGTTTGCCAGTTAGTATTTTCTTGTAATTCTTGCGCTTTTGCAATCAATTCTTCTGCTTTCCTTTGATTTGTAGCGCGTATATCATCAAGCTCTTTGAAGAAAAGGTTCTTATTGTGAAAGAACTGCTTGAATAATGTCCAAAATGCCTTATTTATCTCTTTACTAGATTCTTTGGGCAAGGCCCCTACTTTTTCCCAAGCTTTTTGAAGTTCTAATATTTCTTTTGTTTTTGAATTCCAATCTTTAATTCGATCTGCTTTAAATTCACCAAAAGGGGTTAAAGTCACAATTAATGCTTCCTTTTCTTCCAGATTCTTTTTAAGCACATCTTTTTGACCTTCAAAGAATTCTTTTCTTCTATCATAAATTGCATCGGAGGCAGATTTAAATCGCTGCCATACTTGCTCTTGCTCTTCCCTAGGTACAGGACCTAAATGCTTAAACTCTTCATGAAGCTCATTCAATTGCTGAATTGCATCTTTGAGATCTTCTAATTGAACTAAAGATTCCGCCTTTTCGCAAAGTTCTAATTTGCTTTCCAAATTTTTCTTACGATCTAGTTCTTTTAATTCAAAATAGATACTCCTATTATCATAAAAGCGATCCATCAACGCATTAAAGCTAGCCCAAAGATTCCTACTTTGTGATAAAGGCACTGGGCCAATAGATTTCCAAGAATCTTGAATGGCTTTTACAGCTGCCATACTCAAGGTCGTCTCCTCACCATCTACCAATTCTCTCAATTTATTGAGGAGCTCTGTTTTAGCAACTAAATTTTTTTCTTTTTGCTTTTCTGCCTCTTTTCGATTCGCATAGAGCTGTTTTTTAAACTCGTTAAAAATTATGTTGAATTCTTTATCGATAGATGAACCTCTGTATTCAAAATCATCTGCAATTCCACCCTCCCCTAAAAATTGCTGAAATGCATCTTCACGTTCTTTGTTAGAAAATTCATCAAATGCATTCTTAATTTCTTGTATAGTCTTATCTGATTTAAGTGCATTGGGAGAATTTATTTTCTCCTTAATCAAGTCAAGTAATTGAGCCTTGCTTTGTCCAGAAAGATCAAGAGGGACAGGTTCTTCTTCAACTGCAGATTCTTCGGGATCCGTAACTTCCTCATTCACAATTGATTCAGAAGGAATATTCCCTTCTATTTCAATTGATTTTTCGGTAGTTTCATCAGTTACCTGAATTTCTTTGTTTTCTACCTGCTGCAAATTGACAACTTCCTCTTCCTTGAAAGTTTCAATTTCATTGGTAGTTAGCTCAATACCTTCCACTACATTTTCTGAAGCTTGGGTCACCTTATCCTCCTCGGATATTTCTTTACTTTTCTTGTTCATAAAAAACTAAACTAATACAAATCAATACAGTCAAAGGTAGGGATTTTGCCTAATTTAATCGTGGGTCAATCGGATAATTTGCTTGAATTTGAAACTCTCCACCCATATTTCTCATTAAGGTTTTCCAAATTTGTGCAGCAGACAATTGGATGATTGATTCATCAAGAGAATCCGGATACACAATCCATGCACCCTCTTGTAGTTCCTGTGCCAATTGCCCCACTTCCCAGCCACTATATCCAAGGAAAAAGAAAACCTGATTAATTGAAAGAGATTGATTTTGAATCTTTTGGATTAGCTCATTAAAATCGCCCCCCCACCAAAC
>JALRIY010000239.1 GCA_023255285.1 Algoriphagus sp. | reverse complement strand
CATCGATTACAGCCTGCCCTCTACTCAAAAGCGCTTGTTAATCATTGACTTAGCGCAGCAAAAAATCTTGCTACATACGGTGGTCGCACATGGGCGGAATTCAGGTGCCTTGCTCGCTGAGAAATTTTCCAACCACCATGAATCCTACCAAAGTAGCTTGGGATTTTTTAAAACTGGAGAGGCATATCAGGGTAAAAACAGCTATTCTTTATGCCTAGATGGACTTGAGGCAGGGATCAATGACCAAGCACGTGAAAGGCTTAGGGAAACTGATTTAAATCATGAGTAAGATCCAGTAAATAGAGTGGAGGAAAAACTCCTGCACTAGGTGTATATTGACTAAGATGGCCTATTATTCCACGGAAAAATCTTGGTAGCGTTGCCCCAATTCCCAAGAATCTTTCAGCATCTGAAGAAAATCACCCATGCGGTGTAAAGGAATCAAGTTGGGCCCGTCACTTAGTGCCTTGCTTGGCTCAGGGTGCGTCTCAATAAAGAAGCCATCGATGCCCGTAGCAGCCGCAGCTCTAGCCAAAACCGGCGCAAACTCACGCTGCCCTCCGCTACTTCCTCCCTGACCGCCTGGTTGCTGTACAGAGTGGGTGATGTCGAATACTACAGGAGCAAACTGCCGCATGATGGGCAGGCCACGCATATCTACGACCAGGTTGTGGTAGCCTAAGGAAAATCCTCGCTCCGTCAGGCAGACGTTGTCATTGCCCGCAGCACGTACCTTACTTACGGCATATTGCATGTCTTCAGGGGCCATAAATTGTCCGCGTTTGATCTTCACCGCTTTGCCGGTTTCGGCAGCAGCCAACAGCAAATCTGTCTGCCGGCATAAAAAGGCCGGGATCTGCAGCACATCCACCACCTGGGCAACCTCTGCTGCCTGGTAGCTTTCGTGAATATCGGTTACCAATGGCACGTCCAGTGCCTTCCCTACCCGCTGCAATACCTCCAAGGAGGCATCCATGCCAATGCTTCGAAAAGAGTTGGACGAGGTTCGGTTGGCTTTGTCAAAAGAGGCCTTGAATACATAGGAAAACCCATATTGGTCTGCCCAAGCCTTCACCTTACTCCCGATCTCCATGCAGATATCGAAGCTTTCTACGGCACAGGGACCGGAAAAAAGGACGGGCTTTTCTCCTCCCAGGACTACGCCCTCGCGGATTTTCATAAGCTGTGTTGTTCGTATCATGCTTCTTTTTTGACTAAATTTTCAATCAAAGGAACCAGTTGGCCTTTGACGTGTAACAGCAGGTCCGCCGCCTCACGAAAAACACCTTTTCCTCCTGACAGGGGAGACACATAATCTACCGCAGCACAGACATAGGGAAGCGCATCTGCGGGAGCAATCGAAAGTCCTACCTTGGTCAATACGGGTAAGTCGATCAAATCGTCTCCGATATAGGCTACCTCCTCCAAGTCCAACTCCATGGTTTCAAGGAGTTCGGACAGCTTCTTAAACTTGTCTTTCACGCCGTGGTAATGGAAGTCAAAGCGCAGCTCCTCGCAGCGATTTTCTACCACTTGGGAGGCACGGCCGGTGATAGCGCCCACCAAAAATCCAGCCCTTTTGAGGTGCTGGACAATCAAGCCATCCTTCACGTTGTATTTTTTAAATTCCATCCCCTCGTTGTCGTAGAGAATTCCTCCATCGGTGAGAACTCCGTCGATATCGGTGATCAGGACTTTTATTCCTTTTGCTTTCTCTAGGACCACTGCAGGCACATGCTGCAGGTACTGTTCAATTATTTTTTCTGTTTCCATTGGATTGAATAGAGATCCAGCCTTCGCTGCTCTAGGTTACGCACAGATCCTGCTTTGCGCTGTTTGGTCAATAAATCAAGATCCACATCAGCTACAATAGTTGTTTCGGCATTCTCTGCAGCCATAGCTACTGTAGCATCGTGTGGGAAAGAAAAATCCGAAGGAGAGAAAATTGCTGCTTGAGAATATTGAATGTCCATATTTTCCACCTTAGGCAGGTTACCCACAGATCCGGTAATGGCCACATAACATTCGTTTTCAATGGCTCTAGCTTTTGCACAAATATTGACACGCAAAAAGGCGTTTTTGGTATCTGTCCAGAAAGGAACAAATAAAATATCCATCTCTTGCTCTGCCAAAATTCTTCCCAGCTCAGGGAATTCCACGTCATAACAAATCAAAATTCCAATTCTTCCCGCGTCTGTTTCAAAGACGTTGATACCATTTCCTCCTTGCAAACCCCAATAGGCGGCCTCATCTGGAGTGATGTGCAATTTGTACTGCTTGTCTTGGGTTCCATCACGACGGCAGAGGTAGCTCACATTCCGTAGTTTTTTTCCATCGTACTCAGGCATGGAACCAGCGATAATATTCACGTTGTAAGAAACGGCCAGATCAGACATCCTATTCACAATTTCTGTGGTGTAATCTGCCAAGTTTCGGATTGCTTCCGATGCATCCATGTCGTTGAATTCGGCCAACATGGGGGCATTGAAAAATTCGGGAAGCAAACAAAAGTCCGACTTGTATCCCGAAACCGTATCCACATAAAATTCCACCTGTTGCATCAAATCATCCACGTTGGAAAAGCGGCGCATTTTCCACTGGACCAAGCCCAGCCTGACAATGGATTTCTTATTACCGATTAGTTTTTCTTCCTTCTCATAGTAGATATTGATCCATTCCAACAAGGTAGCATAGGCTCGTGAGTCAGTATCTTCAGGAAGGTATTTGGTAATTACTTTTCGAACGTGAAACTCGTTGGCAAGCTGAAAGGAAAGGACGGGGTCAAAAACCTCTCGGTTTTTTACCAAATCTATGTACTTCCTTGGGGTCATTTCATCGGCATACTTAGAGTAACCTGGAATACGCCCTCCAGCGATGATGGAACGTAGATTTAGGTTTTCACAAAGTTCTTTTCGAGCATCGTAGAGTCGACGACCCAAGCGCATCCCACGGTATTCAGAATGTACAAAAATATCGGTCGCATACAAAGTATCTCCATTAGGGTCATGGGTGTCAAATTTTCCATACCCTGTGATCTCGTGATAGGTATGATTGTCTCCAAACTTGTAATAGTCTACGATTATACTCAACGCTGCCGCAATGACCTTCCCATTGTCCTCTATACAAATTTGTCCTTCAGGAAACATGCGAAGTTGATTTTTTAGCTCCGCTTTGGTCCAAGCCCCCCCTGGATTTTTGTAAATAGAAACCATGATCTCTCGGATATCATCATAATCTGAGAGCTTGATATTTCGTAACCGAAGTCGGTGTTCTAATTCTTCTCTTTGCTTACTCATGAGGCAAAATTACATGAAATCTACCAGTTCTGTATACTCCCAACTAGGTTGTCTTGCGAACGCAGGGGAGTGAGATAGGGCATGACAGATTTTCATTTAAATATCCAGCAGTTCGGCTATGCCGAATTCCTGGCAGCATTAATC
>JALRIY010000238.1 GCA_023255285.1 Algoriphagus sp. | reverse complement strand
TTCCCTTGGCGGTTATTGGGGTATTTTTATTGTGGTTAGGTTGGTTTGGATTTAATGGAGGCTCGGTGCTTTCAGCCGATCCCGGATTAGTTTCCTTGGTATTGGTGACTACTTCCCTTGGTGCTTGTGCTGGAGGATTGGGTGGGTTCTTTACAGCTTATTTTGCATTCAAGCGATTGGACTTAGGGATGTTACTAAATGGAATTTTAGCAGGCCTGGTTGGAATTACGGCAAGTGCAGATGTAATCACTCCTGGTGCCTCCCTAATTATCGGGTTTGTTGCTGGAATATTGGTTGTGCTTTCTTCAATCCTCTTGGATAAATTCAAACTTGATGATGTAGTGGGTGCTGTTTCGGTACACCTTACATGTGGAGTTTGGGGAACACTTGCTGTAGGAATTTTTTCTACCAATCCAGAACACTCCTTTGTCACGCAACTAATTGGCGTGCTCGTTTGCGGAGCTACGGCCTTTATAGCTGCTTTCCTAATCTTCTATGTGTTGAAAAAGACAGTAGGAATTCGGGTTTCGGAAGAGCACGAGCGTGACGGACTAGATTCCCACGAACACGGCATCCGCGGATATACCATCGTTTACGATGAGTAAAAGCTTCAAATTCTAAAAAAAAAGGATCCCTCCGGAGAAAAAAATGCGACTCTCTTTCAGCCGGATGAGGATCCCTATTGGTCAACCTAATTATTCACCAACCTTCAAATTTAAAATGAAAACTAAAATCATAGTTCTTATCTGTCTTTTCTTTGTCTCCATACATCCTTTATTCAGTCAAGAGGAGGAGACTCAAAATGAGGAAGGGACACTAACTCTCTCTGGTTCGCTAGATACTTATTTCAGAACCAACCTGAACGCACCAAATAAGGGGGATAACCTTCAAGCACCGGGCTCTTCTTTTGCAAATTTACCTGGATTCTCACTTGGTATGGCCAATATCATCGCCAACTACGAGGGTAAAAAAGTGGGTGCGGTCATTGACTTAGTTTTTGGCCCAAGAGGAGAAGATGCAGTATTTGGCTCACCACTCTATCGAGGAGGAGCGGCTGGAAGTTCTCAAATGGTCAATCAGCTCTATGCCTATTGGAATGTTACTGACAAAGTCACTTTAACTATGGGTAATTTCAATACATTCTTAGGGTATGAGGTGATTTCTCCAACGGCTAACTTCAATTATTCCACTTCTTACCAATTTTCCTACGGGCCATTCTCTCATACGGGTATAAAGGCAAACTTTCAATTGAGTGACAACTGGTCCCTGTTGGCAGCAATTATGAATCCTACGGACATGACCGAGTTTAATTTGAATGGAACATATACGCTTGGGGGGCAACTTGCCTATTCCACAGAAGCGGGTAGTACCTACTTAAACCTAGTCTATGGGGATCAAGATGGAAGTTTATCTGTAGACGATGATTTGGTGTCGGGAGTAACCTCCCTTGGCAAAACTTTCCAAATAGATTTGACTACCGGTTTTGATCTCAGTTCTAAGGTATATGCAGGAATAAATACCACCTACCAAACCACTGGTGCGGGTGAGGAATTTATCCAATCTGATGTTCGAGCTATTCAAGGAGATGGAGCTGGATTTTACGCATTTGCAGGATACCTACAGGCAAAGCCTTCAGATACTTTTGGTATTGGATTAAGAGGGGAGTATTTCTCAGTATTTAATACGGGTTTGGATGGTGTTGTCCAATTGAATGATGAGGGTGATGGAAGTGTTTTTGCAGCCACGCTTTCTGGAAATATTACCATTGGGAAAAATTTAACTTTAATCCCTGAGCTTCGGGTGGATAGTATGAAGGAAGAGTTTTTTGTGAACAGGGATCTCAATGGTAGTAAAGGACTAGCTTCCTTTCTTCTTGCTGCAGTAATTTCATTTTAAGAATCGTAATTCTTTTTTCGAGCTACTAGTTAAGGGAATTAATCCAAAAGCCGAGGCATTATTGTCTCGGCTTTTTTATTAATTTTTGGGTCATAAAACCCTCAATCGGGAACAAAATCTTCTCTTTTTCTGTATAAGGAGCATAAGCCCAACTATAATCCCTTGAAAAAAATAAGTTTTTTTCTTATAGCAGTAAGCCTTGCCTCTTTAAGCTTTGCGCAAGATATGAGTTCAAGTCCTCAGGTAAAAAACGGACTATTTGGCAAATTTAAAGCGGTGAAAATTACTATTGCCACGCAGAGCCGAGATCTATCTGAAAAAGGTCCAAGAGCTAAAAATAAAGTTCCACAGCGCAAAAGGTTTGAAAATAGAGCCTCCAATCTCGTTGTCTTAGATCAAACCCCTCCTAAAGGGCCTCGCTCAAAAAACTTCAAACCAGGAAAGCAAAAGGAATTGAAGGTGGCAACCAAAGCAGTTTACCAAGAACCTAAGTCCATGAGACCTAGAAAAAGGTGGTTCCATTAAACCGATACGCCTGAAAATCAAATTTCCGAGCGTATAACTTACAACTCTTGCTCTCTCTCCAGCATCAAAATCGCACCTTGGGAGACAATAAAGTACTTTTCGCCTTCGTAAACCACTTCGTGTGCTCCATTGAGCAAAAAGATAGCTAGGTCTCCTTCTTTGGCCTGAAGTGGGACATAGCGTGTTTTTTCCTCTGTCTCCATCCAGGGCTCTTGGTCTTCCATAGGCAACGGGATAGGGTAACCTGGACCGGCCTTGATAATGTATCCTTGCTGGACTTTTTCTTTCTCCTGTACTCCTGGAGGAAGGTATAGCCCAGACCCCGTTTTTTCGTGTGGCTTTTTCAGGCGGATCAAAACCCGGTCTCCCACAATGATTAGCTTTTTCAATTTATTGTCGGCAGTCAATTGCATGTGCTTCTGGTTGAATGAAACAAAAGGCCAAGAGTCACGACGAAAAGATCTTGATTCTTGGCCTTGGGTAAAATTAGCCCCGGATTCACTCCGGGGCTAACTCTTGGAGGATTTATTTTTTTTCTTCGCTCACTTCTTCGTAGTCCACATCGGACACCCCTTCACCAGTGGTGTTATTGCTAGCTCCGGCTTCTGGTCCTGCACCAGCACCCTCGCCCTGGCTGGCAGCATACATTTCTGTGGATGCCGCTTCCCAGGCACTGTTCAGGTTGGCCATAGCGGCATCAATCCCTTCCATGTTCTTAGATCCATGGGCAGTCTTCAACGCCTCTACTGCAGAAGTGATGTTGGCCTTGTTGCCATCGGAAAGTTTATCTCCGTATTCTTTGAGTTGCTTTTCAGTTTGGAAAATCAAGCTGTCTGCTTGGTTCAACTTTTCGATGGTTTCTTTTTCAGCTTTATCTGCAGAAGCATTCAACTCCGCTTCACGCTTCATGCGTTCGATGTCATCTTGAGACAATCCAGAAGAAGCTTCAATTTTAATTTTCTGCTCCTTGCCGGTACCCTTGTCCTTTGCAGATACGTTCAAAATTCCATTGGCATCGATGTCGAAAGTCACCTCAATCTGTGGTACCCCG
>JALRIY010000237.1 GCA_023255285.1 Algoriphagus sp. | reverse complement strand
GTGGTGGTTGCTGATTTGGGGTTTTGTTTTGGAGGAGCGGTACAGCTACTAATCGCTAAAGTAATTAAAAGTAGGACTTGGCCTAACCGGAGATTTAGTATAGGAATAAAGTGCTTTTTCATAAACAGTTCAATTTCTGAGGTGATTTTTTTCGATACGATCCAATTGACTTTGCAGTTCTTCTCTTCCGATCCACTTTCCTCGGATGACCACGCCAACTGGTTTTTGGAGGGTTTTGAGATCTAGGAGCGGGTTTTGTTCTACGAGTACAAAATCGGCCTCAAAGCCTTCCTTAATTTGCCCCCAACTATTTGTTGCCCCCATATAGTTTGCGGGCACCATAGAGCCAGTTTTCAAAATCTCAAGGTTGGACATTCCTGCTTCCGACATCAAGGCAATCTCGTGATGGATCGAAAAACCTGGAACATTGAATACCTGTGGGGAGTCGGAGGCCATGATCATGGGGACGCCAGCACGGTGCATTTCAAGAAATAATTTCCGCCGAAAGGCGAGGTAGGGAGCCACTACTTCTTTGTTCAACATGCCTGCCCGTTCCAATTGCTTTTTGGTATTCACCCACTGCTGAATCTGTAAGCCTGGGAGGTATTTCATTTCTGGCGCCAGGCGAAACGTGTCTGCTGGAATGTATCCAAAATACCTATCAAAAAGCGTAAGGGTGGGTGCTAGGTAAGTCCCTTGATCCAAGGTCTTCTGGATGAGATTGGGGAGTTTGGTCCAGTCCACCTGGGATGATAAATTCAGATTAAATGGACCCGAGGTAGCTGGGTCAATGGTAACCGTACTAGGAAGCAAACCCTCTAGGTAGCCATCCATGTGTTCGATGGATTTAAAGCCATCTTCCAGGGCTTGATTAATCCCAACATCCAGAGGCACGTGTCCTCCAAATGGGATATTCTCTGCCTTGGCTGCAGTTGCGATTGCTTTCATTTCTTCCGAAAGCACACCAGGATGGATCTTCAAGTGATCGTAGCCTTCTTGCTTTTGGGATTTGACCATTGCCGCACCTTGTGCTGGATTAGTTACTGAATTGGCATTAAAAGAAGGCCCTGAAATGTAAGTTTTTGGTCCCATCAACTGCCCTGCATTCAATTTGTCTCGAAGGGCAATGTGGCTGGGGTGCCCTAGCATACTTCGAATACGTACTACTCCATTGGCCAAATAGAGCCACATGGATTCCTCCTGGAGCTGCGTATTCCCATCGGCAGCTACCGGCAAGTGCGCATGGAATTCGGCTAGCCCAGGGAAAACATAACTGCCTTTGCCCTCAACTTGAGTCACTTGTTGCCATGCTTCGGGCAACTTCCCTGCAGGGACAATTGATTCTATATGGCCATTTTTGACCAAAAGGGTTTGGTCTTTCTGAATCTTTCCTGTTTCCAAGGAAACCACATGAACGGATGTGATGACCAAGTCTTGGCCTAAAGCCACAAGAGAAAAAAGTCCAAAAATTAGGGTCAGGGCAAGCGATTTGAATGTCATGAAAGTTTGCTTCAGTTGATTCTTCAAGTTCGCTCCTTGTTTAACCAAATCCAATCCCATTGATGGAAAAAATAGGATCATTTTGGTCAACGGTCCACAGTCCACAGTTCACGACAGGTATTGAACCTCAACTCCTAGGTGCTTTTTATCCAGCGGCTTTTCAAAAAAAAAGCTGGGCGAGTGCCCAGCTATATTCAAAGTATTCAATTTAGGAATTTGTCCATTGGGTATGGTAAAACTTTCCACTTGGATCGTCCTTGCGCTGGTAGGTATGTGCCCCAAAGTAATCGCGTTGAGCCTGGATCACGGAAGCCGAAGACTCCGCAGTAATCCGACCGAGAAGGTAGTTGATCCCCGCACTCATTACCGGCAAAGCAAAGCCATGTGTAAGTCCTAGACCTACCAATTCTGCCAAGGCCTTTTTACCAGAAATCACCTGTTCTTTCACTCCAGGAATTTCAAAGAAGGCTACATGATCCGCATAATTAGCCGAAATCTTCTCCATTAAGCCAGACCGGATGATGCATCCATTGGTCCAGATGCGGGCTATTTCATTGAAATTAAGTCCCCATCCTTTGGTGTCTGATACGGTTCTCATCAATCGAAAACCTACCTCATGATTGATGATTCGTGCCAAGGCATAGGCCTCTTTGATTTTGGGAAGCCAAGTTTCCAAGGACCCCTCCACCTTTTGAAAATCATGTGCAAAGGTTTTGGAAAATGCCAGGCGCATGGCCTTTTCTCCAGATACTCCTCTGGCATTCACCGCCTCGGCCAAGGGGCTGTACGGAACGCCATACTCCAAAGCAGTAGTTAGCGACCAAGCCCCGGTTCCTTTTTGACCAGCTTGGTCCAATATTTTATCGAGTAGCAATTCGCCATCTTCTTTGAAAAGCAAGAGGTCAGCTGTGATTTCAAGCAGGAAAGACTTCAACTCTCCTTTTGCCCAGTCCGAAAAAATGCCAGATACCTGTGCGGCCGAGCAGCCGAATCCAAAACGTAGGAAGTGAACCAACTCCGCCAAAACCTGCATCTCCCCGTATTCAATCGAGTTGTGCACCATTTTGATAAAGTGGCCGGATCCCCCTGGACCAACGTAGGTCACGCAAGGCTTACCATCCTTGTCTTTGGCAGAGATTCTACCCAAGAAATCGGCCACCATCGCATAGCCTTCCGCATTTCCACCAGGCATAATGGATGGTCCTTTGCGTGCCCCCTCTTCCCCACCGGACACGCCCATGGGGAGAAAATGCATGCCCAGTTCTTTGAGGCGATTGACTCTACGATCCGAATCCAGGTAGAAGGAATTGCCTCCATCAATCACCAAATCGTCTTTTTCCAACATCGGAATCAAGGCATCTAGCTGGGCATCGATCGCGGCACCGGCAGGAATCATCATCAAGATGCGACGCGGGGTAGCCAAGGAAGCTACAAAAGCTCCTAGGTCTTCAAAAGCAGCTGTCTGCTTGAATTCTGGGTTTTCATCCAGTACCTTTTGGGCGATACCCTCCTCCTTGCCTTCCACAAAGCGGTTGTAAAGGGAAACGGAAACCCCATTTTCTGCTAGGTTGAGTGCCAGGCTTTTGCCCATCACACCCATACCGATCACCCCCATATTCATTTTCATCTCTTGCATTGTTAAATAGTAAAGGGATGCCCTCAACACCTGGGCTGGGGTCCCTGAAATGTCAACTAGTTTGCCTGAACTAGGCTTCTCCCAGATGGCCAGCTGGGAATCCAACATGCCCGCCTTCATGTAATGGTTTTGTCGGGCAAGCATGCGCTCCCAGATCAGGTCCCTAGATCCGGTTAAGTGAATCCAGCGAAGACCATCGCTCACTTGAAGCTGTTTGCGGTAGGTGTTTTTCAATGCTGAACAAGCCAACACCGCTCCTCCCTGTTGCTCCATTTCGAGTAACTTAGCAGCCAAAGCAGCTAACCAGGGTACCCGATCCGCATCCGTAAGCGGTTCCCCTCTC
>JALRIY010000236.1 GCA_023255285.1 Algoriphagus sp. | reverse complement strand
AAAATTTTGCAATTCCTCTGGGGGACGATCCCAACGGAAACACAGTTACCATGATCCCCCCAGGATCAGGGGTGGTTCTGTTAGCCGCCAAAGAAGTGGAAATTTTCAATAATCGAATCTTACGTAACAAAACCTACGGAGTAGCCATCTCCAGCTACCAAGTAACCGGCTTTCCTGCAGAAGCTCCGAACTGGTCCCCTTACACCACCGACGTCTACCTCCATGACAATAGCTACGACCGAGGATCATTTAGCCTACCGGATCTTAGCCGCGAACTAGGGCAATTGGTGAGCCTATACAATGCACATGGATGGCTTAAAACTCAAGACATCATTTATGACGGTATCTGGGACGAGTCTATCAGCAGCTCCATTGAAAGTAATCCGATGCGCATTTGCATACAAGAAGATGGTATGGAGTCTTTACGCTTTACTCGCTTTTACCTCATGGAAGGGGAGGACAACATCGACTCTTTCAGTGATTTCAGCCCTTTCCAACAGTGTAAAAACTCCTCAGAAAATGCGCTTTCGCTACCACTTTAAAAAATAAATAAATCGAGGATGAACGTGTTGACGAAACGATTTGTAGTTACTTTTTGTACAGTCTTTTTTCTCCAGGGCCTAATAGTTTCCTGTACGCCAGAAGCGAGTAAACAGGAGATACCCTCCGAAATCCTAATGGAGACTCTTGCTCCTGAAGATGCCGATGGAAAATTTCCCTATAAGAGACTATCTACCTATGGTTTTTTTAGTGGTGAGATGGCCAAACTCAGTCCCAATTCAAGCCTTCTTCCCTACCAACCTGCCTCTTCCTTATTTACAGATTACGCACTAAAAAGCCGTTTTATATCCCTTCCAAAGGATACACAGGCAAGCATAGAAGGCGAAGAACTCAATTTGCCCATAGGAACTATCCTTGTCAAAAATTTCTACTACCCTACAGACTATAGAAAGCCAGAGGGAGAGCGAAGAATTATTGAAACTCGGCTTATGATTCTTGAAGAAGGAGGATGGGAAGCCTATCCTTACCTCTGGAATGAGTCCCAAACGGATGCAGTATTGAAAGTAGTAGGGGCAGAAAAGGAAGTTCGCTTTATCAACCAAGGAGGGAAAGAGCAGGTCATCAACTACCTCGTACCCAACAAAAATCAATGCAAAAGTTGCCACAATAAAAATGAGTCTTTAGCTCCTCTAGGTGTACAAATCAGACATCTCAACCATGATATTAGCTATGAAGGTGGAATAGAAAACCAATTAGTACATTGGACTAAACTGGGGAATTTGGTCGGCTTTGAGGGACAAGCTGCGCATCCCAGTGTAGTAAACTACGAGGACCAAAACCAAGCTCTAAACGATCGAGCAATGGCCTACTTGGATATCAACTGTTCCCATTGCCATCGTGCAGAAGGCCCTGCAAGTACATCTGGACTATTTTTGACTTATGGACAGCAGGACCCTTTAAAACTAGGAATCAATAAAACCCCAGTAGCGGCAGGCAAGGGGGCCGGATCACACACCTACGACATTGTTCCAGGTGATGGGGATGCGTCCATCCTTCTGCATAGGATGAATTCTACCGAGATAGGAGTCGCCATGCCGGAGTTAGGGCGAACAAGTATTCATGCAGAGGGAGTTACCCTCATCCGAGAGTGGATCAATCAGATGGATAAAAAATAATTCAAATATCCCCAAATATTCCAGTACCATAAAGTTTTGAAATCCTGCGGACAAATTGTCGACAGGCAACAACGCATTAAAATGAAATTCAAATCTTATTTTTCTTTAGTTACTGGTGACAAATCGGGAAATAAGAAAAATAAAAAAGGGCAAGTTATTCGCCTGCCCTTTAAGTTGCCATAAGTTTTAAAAATTAAACGTTCTCGCTACTTACTACAGCGGAGAAGTATTCCCGATTCATTCGAGCAATATTGGTAATGGAAATACCTTTAGGGCATTCTGCCTCGCATGCTCCGGTATTGGTACAAGCACCAAAACCTTCCGCATCCATTTGAGCCACCATTTTTTCTGCCCTCGTTTTACGCTCTACTTGTCCTTGCGGAAGCAGCGCCAATTGGGATACTTTGGCAGAAGTAAAAAGCATAGCAGAAGCATTTTTACAGGCTGCTACGCAAGCACCACAACCGATACACTGAGCTGCATCCATGGCTAGGTCCGCTATCGTTTTTGGAATTGGAATTTCATTGGCATCTGGAACACCGCCTGTATTCACTGACACATACCCTCCTGCCTGAATAATTCTGTCGAAAGCAGAACGGTTGACCACCAAGTCTTTGACTACGGGAAATGCCTTTGCTCTCCATGGCTCAATGGTGATGGTTTCCCCATCGGAGAACGAACGCATGTGTAATTGGCAGGTAGTGGTCTGCTGTGGACCATGTGGTTTACCATTGATATACAAGGAGCACATCCCGCAGATTCCCTCGCGGCAATCGTGGTCAAAATGGACCGGATCTTCCCCTTTTTCAGTAAGCTGGTCATTCAACACATCCAACATTTCCAAAAAGGACATGTCTTTAGACACTTGGTCTGCAGTGTAAGTAGCAAATCCACCCTTATCTGCCGCATTTTTCTGTCTCCAGATCTTTAATGTCAATTTCATCTCTTTACGCTAATTTAAGTATCGGTTGAGGGTCTTAGATTTTTTGAAACAATCGGTAAGAAAAACCAAAAACATCTCAACTTGAAGTGATTGTCAACAAATTATTTATAAGAACGCTGCGTTAATTTCACATTTTCAAAGACCAACTCTTCTTTGACCAGCTCCTCGTCTTGCCCTTCACCAAGGTATTTCCATGCAGCTACATAGGCAAAATTCTCATCATCACGTAAGGCTTCTCCATCCGGTGTTTGGTATTCTTCACGGAAGTGGCCTCCACAAGATTCGTTTCTGTTCAAGGCATCATCTACCATCAATTCACCCAATTCTAGGAAGTCAGCTACTCGGTTTGCTTTTTCAAGGGTTTGGTTGAGTTCCTCATTGGTACCCATCACTTTTACATCTGACCAAAACTCCTTTTTTAGAGCTTGAATATCAGCCTTGGCTTCCTTCAATCCTACTTCGGTTCGGGCCATACCACACTTATCCCACATGATTTTACCCAATCGTTTGTGGAAATAATCCACTGGCTTAGATCCATTAATTTTTAATAGACGCTCAATCCCCTGCTTAACTTGCTCCTTTGCTCGGGCAAATTCTGGATGATTTTCGTCAACTTTAGTAGGTGCCAACTGTGCCAAATAGTCACCTACAGTGTAAGGTATTACGAAATAACCATCAGCAAGACCTTGCATCAAGGCAGATGCTCCCAATCTGTTGGCTCCGTGTTCGGAGAAGTTGGCTTCACCCAAAGCATACAAGCCCGGAACGGTAGTCATCAAATTATAATCTACCCACAATCCCCCCATAGTGTAGTGCACCGCTGGATAAATCATCATAGGATTCTCGTAGGGGTCCTCTCCAGTAATC
>JALRIY010000235.1 GCA_023255285.1 Algoriphagus sp. | reverse complement strand
TATCAAGTAGCCAGTATCAAGTAGCAAGATGTACCGTAATCCGTACTTAGTACTGCCCTGCCTGCCGCAGGCAGGAATTTAGTACTTAAATTAAGATCTAATTTGATTCTATTTGATAAATGGAGTCAAGTTCTGCCTGCTTTGACTTTTCTGCTTCCTCCAAATCGAAATCATCTTGAATCCCCAACCAAAATTTTGCAGAGTTGCCAAAGAATTTTGAAAATCGTAGTGCCGTATCTGCGGTGATTCTACGTTTTCCCTGAATGATTTCTGATATTCTGGTTTGAGGTAGATGTGTTTCTTTGGCGAGGCGGTACGCGGAAATCCCAAAGGGCTTGATAAATTCCTCATTTAAAATTTCGCCCGGGTGGATGTTTTTAATAGTTTCCATGATATTCAATGATAGTCAACAATTTGGACCTCGAAGGCCTGGTTTTCTTCCCATATGAAAATTAGACGCCATTTTTGGTTGATTCGAATACTGAATTTGCCTGCTAAGTTTCCAGATAGTTTTTCTAAATGATTTGATGGAGGGATTTTTAAATCAGATAGATTTTGGGAGTTAGCCAACATTCGAAGCTTTCTTCTGGCGACATCTTGAATTTCGTTAGGCAACTTGGAGGACCTTATCCCAAGCCAAATTATTTCTGTTTCCTTATCGCCAAAAGAACGTATCATTACTCTCGTTTATCAATACTAACGTTAAAAGTTAGTAATTAATTTTAGTATTTATTAAAAAATATTCAGCTCACTTTTCTTTTCAGTATCCAAAAAATAAGATTTGAAGTTCTTTTAAGCGAGCTGTGGTTTGAGTCATTTTCATGAAAGCAGGTATTCATCAACGAAAAAATTAGCTTTGATTCTGTGAATGCCTTTAATGGCTTGTTCTAGTCATCCTTTTTTGCCTGATCAGTCGTGAATGTTTCTCCTCGCTCCGCTTGTCTGAGTCCGGTCTCAATCTTGTTGAGAAGAATTAATCGATTCATCAATTCTTCGATGGAGAATTCCTCAGGGAGTGATTTGATGACTTCGATCGCTTTGTCTTTGGTAATCATCGATTTATCTTTTATTTAATTTGATAAGATAAATTCAATCTAGGTGAATTCAACTCCTAGAAATTCGTCTCCCAAACTCCTCTAGGTGCTCGTCTCCAAAGTCCAAGTGGGTCACAAAGCGAACCAGGTCCTTGCCAAACTTAACGCCCTTTATTCCCTTGCTACTTAAGGTCTGAAGGTAGTTTTCTGGCGTAATTCCCTGCAGTCTGGCAATGACAATGTTAGTGGCTACAGGAAGTACTTCCACTACCTGAGGTGCTTTCAATAGGAACTCACCCAGGCTTCGAGCACGTCGGTGGTCTTCTTTCAAGCGCGCTACCTGATGATCCAAGGCATAGATGCCCGCTGCGGCCAAAAAGCCAGCCTGCCTCATACCGCCACCAAAGACTTTTCGCACCTTACGTGCACGCTTGATATCCGCTTTTGAACCCAAAAGCACGGATCCAATGGGGCAGCCCAGGCCCTTGCTTAGGCAGATGGAAATGGTGTCAAACAATTGGCCCCAGTCTGCTGGAGCATCGCCTGTTTCAACCAAGGCATTGAAGAGACGGGCACCATCCAAATGCAATTTGAGGCCTTTCTCTTGACAAAGCTCCTGAATGGGTTGTACCTCGTCTAGTGTGTAGATGCTTCCTCCGCCCTTGTTCATCGTGTTTTCTAATGAAACAAGCGTGGTCTCCGGCGCATGAACATCGTCTGGATTGATGGACTCGGCCACTTGAGATGCGGTGATTTTGCCCAGGTCTCCAGTCAAGAGTTTTACCGAAGCCATGGAATTAGCCATAATCCCTCCTCCCTCATATAGGTAGATGTGGGAATATTGGTGGCATATCACTTCCTTTTGGGGGCCGGTATGCAAACGGATGGCGATTTGATTGGTCATTGTTCCGGAAGGGCAAAATAGCGCTGCTTCCTTTCCAAAAAGGGTGGCTATCTTTTCTTCTAGGGCATTGACCGTAGGGTCCTCTCCAAATACATCGTCTCCCAGGGGAGCGGCATACATGGCTTCGCGCATCCCAGCACTGGGCTTGGTGAGCGTATCGCTTCGTAAATCTAGAGTCAACATATTTATTTTTAAGAATAGTTCTTGGCTATTTTTTTCTTTTTTGGAAAACCCCTTCCATGTCTGAAAGCTCTAAATTTAATGCTTTGGTGGAAATTTGAATTTCTACTAGGGAGATTCCCAAGGAGATTAGCAGCGATACCATGCTGGTTACAAAAGTCCAATTGGCAGCTGAAGTAAATCCTTTGAACAGTAAAAACATGCAAATTACACACAGTAAAAAGCTAAACACCCCGAATAGTTGCATATTTTTAATCAAAGTCAATCTTCTGCGGAGGTTGTGAATCTGTTCCACGATAATCTCTTGATCCGGATCTTTCAGATAATTTTTGTGTAGTCCACGAATGAGGGTAGCAATGGCCAAAAACCGATTGGTAAAAGCCAGCATCATCAAGGTGATAGCTGAAAAAAGCAAGGCGGGTGTTGAGAGTTCGAGTTCCATCAAGCGGTTGTAGGTCTAAGTTGTAAGTTGAGAAAAAGAAATGAAAAAGCCCGCTTTGAGCTCCTCAATGATTTTAAATTCGGAGGCTACAAAGCGGGCTTAAGAAAAATGAGCGTGTTACAAGTGAATTACCTCGTCGTAAGCTGCTGCTGCTGCTTCCATGATTGCTTCAGACATGGTTGGGTGTGGGTGAACAGTTTTGATCAACTCGTGACCGGTAGTTTCCAGTTTACGTATCGCCACAATCTCAGCAATCATCTCGGTGACATTGGCTCCGATAAGGTGAGCGCCCAGTAATTCACCATATTTTTTATCAAATACCAGTTTCACAAAACCTTCCTTTGCACCTGATGCAGAAGCTTTGCCTGATGCAGAGAAAGGAAACTTACCAATGCGTACCTCGTAGCCAGCAGCCTTGGCCTTTGCTTCGGTCATGCCCACAGAAGCAACTTCTGGTGAGCAATAGGTACATCCTGGGATGTTACCATAATCCAATGCTTCTGGATGGTGTCCTGCAATTTTTTCTACGCAAATGATGCCTTCAGCAGAAGCAACGTGTGCAAGTGCCGGTCCAGGTACCACGTCACCAATGGCATAATAGCCTGGCATGTTGGTTTGGTAGTACTCATTCACTTGGATTTTTCCCTTGTCCACCAAGATTCCCACCTCTTCCAAGCCGATGTTTTCCAAGTTGGATACAACACCTGCCGCAGAAAGGACCACATCACATTCCAGGACCTCTTCTCCTTTGGCTGTTTTCACAGTGACCTTACATCCTGCCCCTTTGGTATCCACTTTGGTCACTTCTGATGAGGTCATGATGGTGATTCCAGATTTTTTATAGCTCTTCTCAAGGGCTTTAGAAACTTCCTCATCCTCTACTGGAACGATACGGTCCATGAATTCCACGACTGTCACCTTGGTCCCGATGGCATTGTAGAAGTAGGCAAATTCTACCCCGAT
>JALRIY010000234.1 GCA_023255285.1 Algoriphagus sp. | reverse complement strand
CCACCGGAGAGTTTGGAACCCCGGTCGCCGATGTTGGTTTGGTATCCCTGTTCCAACTTGCTGATAAACTCATGGGCATTCGCAATTTTTGCTGCCTCCATGACCTGTGCCTCCGTGACTCCAGCTATGCCGAAGGCGATGTTGTTGAAGACCGTATCGTTAAATAGGATGGATTCTTGGGTGACGATTCCCAGTTGGCTTCGCCAAGTGGAGGTAGCAATGTCTTTCAGATCGATGCCGTCTACCAAGATTTGCCCGGAGCTCGGATCGTAAAACCGGGGCACCAAATCCGCCAAGGTAGATTTCCCTCCACCCGAAGGACCTACGAGTGCGATGGTTTTTCCTTTTTCAAGGGTAAAGCTAATTTGGTCAAGTACCTTATTTTCCCCGTAAGCAAAGCTGACATTCTTGTATTCGATTTGTTTGGCAAAGCCAGGAAATGGTTTTGGATTTACTGGGGAAGGGAGTTGGTTGGTCGTGTCAATCACCTCAAAAATTCGGTCGGCGGAGGCGATGCCTCGTTGGATGGTGGATACGGCACGGGAGATTTCCTTGGCAGGATTGAGTACCTGGGTAAAGATGATAATGTAGGTGATGAAGTTGGAGGCCGAGAGTTCGGAATCCCCGCTCAATACCAGATTGCCCCCATATAGGAGGATACCCGCCACTACACTTACCCCAAGGAATTGGGAGATGGGACCTGCCAGTTCATTCTTGCGAGCCATGCTGATGTTCACATCGGAGTAGAAGTCGGTCTCGGAATCAAACTTTCCTTGTACAAATTTTTCCCCATTGAAGGCTTTTACTACGCGCATGCCGCCTATCGTCTCATCCAAGATACTTACGATGCGTCCCAGGGATTGCTGGCTTTGGATAGCAGTTTTTCGCAATCGTCGCGTAATTCCTCCGATAATCGCTCCTGAGATCGGAATGATCAGAATGGTAAAGAGGGTGAGGGGCACAGACATGAAAAAGAGCACCCCAAAATAGAGGACGATGGTTGCCGGTTCACGAAATAAAATCCGCAATGATTGTACGATGGTATTTTCTACTTCTTGGATATCATTGGTCATCTTGGAGAGCAGATCTCCCTTCCTTTCGTTGGAAAAGTAACCGAGGTGGAGCGCATTTACTTTTTCAAAAATATCCATGCGCATCCCCTTGATAACCTGAGCACGCACTTGGGCCAGGACTACGCCGGAGAGGTAGGTAAATAAATTGGCAAGGAATACCGATCCGACGATGATAGAGCATACAAAGAGCAAGGTGCCAAACTTCCCGTAGGATTCACTTACCTGTAAAAAGAGGTGGTTGAATAGGGAAATGAAATAATCTAGGGAAAAGGTAAAGGTTGGTTGGCTGCGGAATTTTTCTAAAGCATCTGGAGCAACCTGCTCAAAAATCACATCAAAAAGTGGCTTGAGAAGGGTAAAGTTCATCAATCCAAAAATGATCGCTAATAGGGTGTAACCGATGTAAACCGGAATAAATCTCCCATAGGGTCGAGCATAGGAAAGAATCCGAAAGTAGGTTTGCATGGGGGGTACACGGATAAATCCGGATGCAAGTTAGGAAAAATTTAACGTTGCGAAGCTTCCATCAGCTCAGGATCCACGAGGGGGCATTATTTTGCTTTTCTCAGTATCCCTTTGGTCAGTAGACCCGAATTAAAATACGAGGTGGATGTTTAACGGGAATAGTTAACTGCTAACTGACGACGGACAGTAGACTGCTACTAATATTTTTAATGTCGAATGCCGGACGCTGAACTCCGAATGTCGAAGTACGGAATCGCAATAGGAGCAGAATTCTAGTCTTGATACTTGACACTAAATACTCCCCCATCCAATAGCGAAGCCACTCGAAAGATTGCGGATAATTCCATTGCCTTTTAACATAAGTTTAATCTCTGAAACTTTCCAAATCCCTATCTTTGAAAAACTTTCTCAAAATCCTTATGAAAAGATTCGTTTTCAGTTTAATTGTGATTTTCTCCCTCAGTATCTCTGTTTTTGCGCAGCAAGCTGCTAAAAAACCGAAGCTAATCGTAGGTATTATTGTCGACCAAATGCGTCAGGAATATTTGTATCGCTTTGCAGATAGATTTGGAGAAGGTGGATTCAAGCGGTTTACCCAACAGGGATTTATGCTTACCAATGGGCATTACAACTACATTCCTACCTACACAGGACCTGGTCATGCATCGGTCTACACTGGAGCTACTCCTGCTACGCATGGGGTGATCGCCAACAATTGGTACGTGCCGTCCTTGAAGAAAATGATTTATTGTGCGGAGGATTCTTTGGTGAGCCATGTGGGTGGAACTGCTGAAAATGGAAAAATCAGCCCTCGAAATTTGTTGACAACCACCATCACGGATGAACTTCGCCTGTCTACGGGAAAGCGTTCCAAGGTAGTCGGCATTGCAATCAAGGATCGGGGAGCAAGTTTCCCTGCAGGTCATATGGGCGATGCCTACTGGTACGATGATGTGAATGGAGACTGGATGACTTCTACGTATTACCATCAAACGCTACCTGCATGGGTGGCTAATTTTAATTCGAAAAAGCGTCCTGATCATTATTTAAGTCAAACTTGGAAATCCTTATTTCCGGTGGAGACCTATAAGAATAGCCTTCCAGATCACAACGATTTTGAGTCCCCATTTATTGGTAAGGATAGCCCAAGTTTTCCGTATGATTTAGCATCCTTGAAAGCATCCAATGGAGGCTATGGCTTGGTAGCATCCACTCCTTTTGGTAATAGTCTTACCTTGGATTTTGCCTATGCAGCTTTAGAAGGGGAAAAATTAGGTCAAGGAATGGTAACTGATTTCCTTGCCATCAGCTTTTCAAGTCCAGATTATATAGGACATCGGTTTGGGCCTTCTTCTGTCGAAGTGGAGGACAATTACTTGCGGTTGGATCGGGAGCTGGCTCAATTTTTTTCCTACCTAGATCAAAAGCTAGGCAAAGGTGAGTACCTCGTTTTTATCTCAGCAGATCATGCAGTGGCAGATGTGCCTCAGTACATGATCAGTGAGGGTATCCCTGCTGGTAATTTCAATTCCGGGATGGTTCAAGGCCAATTGAAAGGCTTTGCACTAGCTAACTATGGCGAGGGAGATTGGATTCTTAATTTCTCCAATGAACAAGTGTTTTTGAATCATGGGCTAATTCAAGAGAAAAAAATGAATTTGGAACAAATTCAGCGGGATATTGCGCAGTTTGTTTTGGGATTTGCAGGAGTTAAAGAAGCCTACACCGCTGCAGACCTTCGTCGTCAGGAATTTACTCAGTCTCGGGCGCATCTCTTGCAGATGGGGTACAACCACAAGGCTTCTGGGGATGTTTTGCTCGTCTTGGAACCAGCCTGGCTGGTGGGTGGAAAGCGAGGAACTACCCATGGGTCTGGCTATTCGTACGACACCCATGTACCTATTGCTTTTTATGGCTGGGGGATCAAAGCAGGCAAAAGTTCCACTTATGCCACGGTGGCAGACATTGTACCTACACTGGCTACTTTGCTGCAAATT
>JALRIY010000233.1 GCA_023255285.1 Algoriphagus sp. | reverse complement strand
GGCGAGGTGATTCCCTGAAAAAGTCCATTCAAGGATGGACAATGCGGTTCTCTTGGTCAATCCGTGGGTTGATTTCGAGATTGCTATGGCGTCACTTGAACCAGGGTTTGAATGCGCTCATTGATCCAAAGCACATAGTGGCCTTCCGGCAAATGTTCAATGTTTACCGTATTATTTCCTAGGGCCGGACGTTCAAAATAAACACGTTGACCATGCATCGTATACATGGAAACAGAACGTAATGGCTCGGAGAGTCCATCGATCGAAATGGTTTTGGAGGCGGGATTGGGGTAAATCCGTATGCCATGCTCATGAAGAGGTTCGTCACTTTGGGACAACACATTTTTTCCTTCATTCGGCCCCCCAACAAAATCCCATCGGTATAGTATGAAACTCCCAATCGTATCAGGCTTCCAATACAACGTGTCGGTCACGCTGCACGCCATGGCCCACGTATTTACCCCGTCGCTCACCGAATCATTGATGATCAAGGAGTACACGGTCATGGAGTCACTGAAGGGAATGGAGTGATTGAAGCCCATATCCCCAGCCGTATTTCCTATGGTGGTATCGCGATGAACAATTCCTCCTTGGAAATCTTGGACCTCCCTTTAAATAATGGTGTGTTCCCGGGGCCAAAGAAGATATGCGCCCGGGTGATACAATTTTACGTATCCCGTATCGGAGACATTCACAGACATGGACATGAAGTGGCAGGTAATTTGAGCCTAAGGGGTAATTCCTATCCCCATCAAGAAAAGGGTGCATACAATGTTTCTCATTTTTTCTGGCTCAGCTTGTTGGTTTATCCACAACGAAGCGAGTCTTATTTAAACACAATGAAGATCTACACCTCAGGAATCGGATACCTAGCCGGATGTGCGCTATTTTTAGTTTCTATCGTATCATTCAAGCCACCATCCCATGCGACTTCTTCCATTATATCGGTCCCTTCTCTTTGCATCGATCCTGATCATCGTCGGTTGCCAGGATCTTGTGCCGACGACGACCACACGGAATATTTCAGAAGGGTGGCAATTCAAATCAAGCGATGAAGAAGCGTGGGCGTCAGCCACAGTGCCCGGAACGGTCCACACGGACTTAATTCACGCAAAGAAAATAGCGGATCCCTTTTATCGACTTAATGAGCATGATCAGCAATGGATAGACAAACAAAACTGGGTCTATCGAACAGAATTTGACGTCGAGGCGAGCACATTAGAAAAGGAATTCATTCAGCTGGATTTTCACGGTTTGGATACCTACGCAAAAGTCTACCTCAACGACCAGCTCATTTTAACGAGCGACAATATGTTTCGGCACCATACTGTTCCGGTGAAAGGCCTGCTACGGGAGGCATCGAATGAACTGATCGTGGAATTGGAATCTCCCATCACGGCAGGACTGGCCAAGCATGATTCCTACGATTTCCTCTTCCCTAAGTCGGGAAATGATCTCGCGGAAATCGGCCAAGTAGAGGGGAATAAGCAAGTGAGTATTTTCTCTCGGAAGGCAGGCTACCATTTTGGTTGGGATTGGGGCCCACGACTCGTGACTTCGGGCATTTGGAAGCCCATCGCCCTGACAGCGTGGAGTGGGTTTAGAATGCAGGATGTGGCCATCACGTACGAGCTCGAAAATGCGAACGCGCACCTGACCGCCAAGGTGGAGGCCATGGCTTCGCCCTCCATGAAGGACCAGGAGGTCCAGGCAGAAGTTTGGATTGACACCAAGCGCCTAGCCAAACAGCGCGTGGTGCTCCATGAAGGCTCCAATACGTTCCATCTCGATTTTGACATAGAAAACCCTGAACTCTGGTGGCCGAATGGACTTGGTGAACAACCCCTTTACGCGATCGAGGTACGCTTGGTCAATGAGAAGTCGGTGGATTCAAAAATTACCAAAGTGGGCCTCCGAGACCTCGAATTGGTTCGTGCCCCCGATAGCATGGGCACCTCCTTCTACTTTAAAGTCAATGGACACCCCGTATTTATGAAAGGGGCCAATTACATTCCGCAAGACATTTTTCTGACTCGACCCAAATCAGAGGACTATGCATTTGTGTTGAAATCCGCCAAAGAATCGAACATGAACATGATCCGCGTTTGGGGCGGTGGGATCTATGAAATGGATGAATTTTATGCCTTGTGCGATGAATATGGATTGCTTGTTTGGCAGGATTTCATGTTTGCCTGTGCCGTATACCCCGGGGATTCTGCGTTCTTGGGCAATGTCAAGCACGAGGCCATCGACAATATTAAACGCCTTAGAAATCACCCCAGCCTGGCATTGTGGTGCGGCAACAACGAGAGCCTTTCTGCTTGGGAGAATTGGGGGTGGAAGGAACAAGTGGCTCGCGAGGAATCGCAGGAAATAGCCGATTCCATTTGGCGTTCCTATGAGAAATTATTTCATCAAATTTTGCATGAGGCCGTCACCACCTACGATGAAGGCCGGCCGTATTGGACGTCCTCCCCATCGAGTGATTTTGGAGAAAAAGAAAGCTATGACAGCGGGGATGTGCATTACTGGTGGGTCTGGTGGGGTAAAAAGCCATTCGAAGACTACAACGACGCGATCCCTAGGTTCATGTCAGAATATGGATTTCAGTCCTTTCCGGAATTCCGTTCTGTTCAACGTTATACCGCGCCGAGCGACCACGATGTGTATTCCGAAGTAATGACCTCCCATCAGCGCTCCAGCATTGGAAATGAAACGATCGAGGAATACATGCTGCGCGATTTCAAGAAACCCAAAGATTTCCCTTCGTTTTTGTACGTGAGTCAATTGCTGCAAGCGCATGGATTGAAGATGGCCATCGAGGCGCACCGCCGGCACAGAGCCCGATGCATGGGAACGTTGTATTGGCAATTGAATGATTGTTGGCCGGTTGCCTCCTGGTCGGGCATAGACTATTACCATTCATGGAAGGCGCTCCAGTACCGAGTAAAGGAAGCGTTCCGGCCCTATTTGGTTAGCCATGAAATTCAAAAGGATTCCCTCCACCTGTATGTGGTCTCGGATGAATTGCACCCAAAAGAGGCGACCCTGAGCATGCAGTTGATGGATTTCTATGGGAAGGAGTATCGGATTGCGCCCCAACCCTTCCAGATCCCTTTGGTGATTCAAGCCAATCGGTCCTCCATCTATCATTCGGTGGACATGCGCGACATCGAAGCCCAGGGTCCATTGAATGCCATGCTTCTAAAGGTCCAAATTCAAGATAACCGGGGCGAAGTCCTGGCAGAAAATACCATCTATTTCACCGCGCCAAAGGATTTGCGCCTGCCTGTACCGAAGGTGGAATATTCGGTTGAAGAGAATGAGGACGAATTCATGGTCGTCCTTTCGTCGGACAACTTGGCGAAAAATATTCATATCACCTCGGAGTTAAAGGGCAATTTTTCGGACAACTTCTTTGACCTCCTTCCCGGGGAGTCAAGAATGGTGTCCATACCGAAGAGCGCGGGGAGTGATCTGAATTCATTCAGTGCGTCCATCGCAATACAAACACTGGCCGATTCGTATTAAATCATTGGAGTGAGGGGCCTG
>JALRIY010000232.1 GCA_023255285.1 Algoriphagus sp. | reverse complement strand
GTATTCGTTCAGTAGCCAAAGGTGGTCTGTTCGAGAGTTGCCCGAAATTATCCAAGGAGAAGCATCACAAGGGGTTTTTGCTCTTTCTTTGATTACCAAGACTGGATCCATGGTTTTGGTGGGTGGAGATTACCTTGAGCCTAAGGTACGAGAAGGTAATTCTTTGATAACCTCCGAGGATGAATGGAAAATCCCTAGCAGGGGTCCTTTTGGTTATCGTTCTGGCATAGCGTACCTGGAGGAGCCTGGATGGCTCATTGCAGTGGGGCCTGATGGATCAGATTATACCAAGGATGGGGGCAATCACTGGACCCTATTTTCAAGTGTTGGCTTTCATGCTGTTAAAGCTACAGTGAGTGGAAATGGTCTTTGGGCTTCTGGAAGCAATGGTAGACTTGCCAAATTAGTGTATTGATGAGAGTTGATCAAAAATTTTAGAAGCATGTTATTTTTAACGCTTGTTTCTAAAAATAAATGTAATTTTTTTCAGTCTTTCTGCTTTTATAAAACTAGGAGCATAGTATATTTAAATCTCTAGCTTCAATAATCTCTCCAAATAAATTTCATTTCTAAGACTATGTTTGAAATCATCCCTTCCATTTGGCTTATCAACGGCAAATGCGTGCGTTTAAAGCGGGGAGATTTTTCCACTGAGGAAGTGATTTCCCACAATCCGCTTGAAATAGCGCAGGCTTTCGAAGGTATTGGCATCAAGCGACTTCATTTGGTGGATTTGGATGGCGCCCGAAGGGGGGAACCAAAAAATTACAATATCTTGGAAGCCATCACAGGTTACACAGATTTGGAAGTTGATTTCACAGGAGGTGTTTCCACAGATGGGGATGTGATTAAGTGCTTTGAGTTTGGGGCGAAAACAGTGACTATTGCATCAGCTGCAGCTAAATTTCCAGAGCGTTTTACGCAATTTATTTTGTCCTACGGACGAGAGAAGATTAATATGGCTGCCGACACCAATCCTCTAGACTATAAAGTCAAAATTCGGGGATGGTTGACAAAAACGGAGATAAACCTATTTGATCACATTGAATTTTTTTACGAGCGTGGGCTCAAGCACGTGAAGTGTTCCGATGTCACCCGTGACGGAGTGATGGAAGGTCCAAATTTTGAGTTGTTTAAGGAAGTCTTAGAACGGTTCCCGAATTTATACCTAGCTGCTTCAGGCGGTGTCCGAGGGATTGATGATTTTAAAAGACTGCGAGACCTTGGGGTGAATGCCGCTGTTTTTGGGCGAGCCTATTACGAGGGAAAGATCAGCCTAGCAGATTTGGAGGAATTTATAAGTAAAGGGTAATGGTCAACAGTTGCTCGATCAAAGTCTACAGCTGATTTTCTTAAACTTCCAAGCCTTATTTTCTTGTTTCACTACTTTTGATGAGGGTAATGGATTTGGCTTTCTATTTAGTAAAAAGTAAGTCGAGCAAAGCAGCTACGACGCAAAGGAAGGGTTAAAATAGGTGGATTTTTCGAATGAATAGCTGGTTTTACACCATTAAGCAACAAAATAAGGGATGAAGTTCAAGTAAGTGGGCTATGAACTGTGAACCATCGTCTATGTACAATTATCCGCAAGTTTTAGTACTCCGTTTGGACTACTGGCATAATTATGGATAATCATATTATTTTAATCCTAATCTGCTTTAAACTTATCAACGATGTATAAAAAAATATTAAAAGATAAAGTGGAAGGGGTTTCGTTCTTTTTAAGTTCTTTCTCTTGGATAGTTGCGGTAGTGTGTGTTTCCTTCCGAGGTGTTGGCAAAGGGAAAGTTTGTTTAGCAGGAGTCGGTTTTTGAACAGGCTGTGGGGCAGCAGCTCCAGCCTCTACTAGTGGACTAGGCTCTTCTAAAACGGGTTTTTCAAAGGGTTTTTTAGTATTTTCCTCCTGTGCTATCGATTCTGTTGGCAGAAGTAAGAAGCCAATAGCAACCAGGCCCAGCAAGGTAACTTTGTTAGCAAAAATTCTTGAACAGTTCCACATAATTTATTGAAATACGGGTTAGCTTTCGAAAAACGTCCTTAAAAATATAAAGAATATCGGCAATGCAAACGATTGACCTAAAAGATTTCCAAAAAATTGACTTTCGGGTAGGAACTATTCTGCGTGTAGCGCCATTTGAAAAAGCACGGAAACCAGCGTATCAGCTATGGGTGGATTTGGGTCCTAATTTGGGGATCAAGAAATCTTCTGCCCAGCTTACTACCCATTACCAGCCGGAAGATTTGCTCGGGAAGCAAGTTTTGTGTGTCTGTAATCTTGCTCCTCGTCAGGTGGCTGATTTTATGTCCGAGGTGCTCATTACCGGATTTTCAAGTGAGGAGGGTGGAATTTGGGTTGCCACTTCGGACCAGGCAGTTCCCAATGGAGCTTGCTTGCATTAAGGAAGGTAAATGCAGAGACCCGATTCGGTTAATTCGTTTCGAAATAAGGGTAATGAAGTACAATAGCCTGCCCTAACATCCCCAGTCTTCAGGTCAAAACGGTACTGGTGCAAGGGACAGATGATCTCCCCGGCTCCATTGATATTGGCATGGCTCAGGTCTGCGCCCCGATGCGGGCAATGTGCATCAAACACATGGAACTGCTCCCCTAAGCGAAGGATAGCTAGACGCCTCTCCCCAGCAGCAAGTTTTTTGATTTTACGTTCGGGGATGGCCTGTAAGACCTCTTCTTTGCTCGTACCAAATCGGAAGGTATTCATGGGTTACGGTATTTTTGTCAAAAAATAGGGCTTGGTTTTTCATGGAATCTTTTTCAATTTCCACCTTCTATTGCCAATTCCCTAAACTTCTATGAAAAAATTCCTCTTGCTCCCCCTTTTGTTAGTTGCCTGCACCCTTGCTGCCCAACAGGTAGAAGGCGCCTGGAAATTAGTGAGTCAAAATCAAGTTCCAATCACAGACCAAGAGTTTATCAAAATCTACCAAGACAATTACTTTGCTTTTGGGATCAAGAATCTAGCGGATAACTCTTTTGTTGGCGCGGGTGGAGGGCCTTTTTCAATGGTTTCAGGGAAATTACAGGAAACCTTGGATTTTTTTACGCTCAATCCAGAGCATGTGGGGATGGTGACTAGCTTTGATGTGAATTTGATTGGATCCCAGCTGACGGTATCTGCTACTACCCCCAAAGGGCCACTTGTGGAGGTCTGGGAAAAGGTGTCGGATGCCAAGGATGACCTAACGGGCAACTGGGTGATTACGGGAAGAAAACGAGAAGATCAGCTCCAGCGCTCCACTCCAGGGGCGAGACGGACCATCAAAATTCTCGGTGGAGGAAGATTTCAGTGGGTTGCCTTCAATTCTGAAACTCGAGAATTTTCGGGTACAGGCGGTGGTATTTACCGTGCACAGGAAGGAAAATATGTAGAAACCATCACTTTTTTTTCTAGAGATAATTCTCGCGTTGGTGCAAGTCTAGGTTTTGACTACCAGGTGATTGATGGAGAATGGCATCACAGTGGTTTGAGCTCGGCGGGCCAACCGATTTTTGAAATTTGGACGCCTTATGCAAAGGGATATAAACCGGCAAAATAATCGGATCGGGATTAATCT
>JALRIY010000231.1:3341-3574 GCA_023255285.1 Algoriphagus sp. | reverse complement strand
AGTCAAAAAAAAATAACCCACGGGCATGGGATTGCGAATAAACCTATTTCTTCTTGAGTTGCCTAATCATCGCCGCCACGTGAGCTTTGTTCTCAAACAATCCTTGAAAAACTCCCGCGATTTGATGGTTGCTATCCAATAGGTAGGTTACCCGTGTGGGCATTTTGATCAAAGGAAGTAATGCATCGTAGGCTTTACAAACTTTTCCCGATTCATCTGCTAAGAGTTCAAAA
>JALRIY010000231.1:0-3331 GCA_023255285.1 Algoriphagus sp. | reverse complement strand
GGCCAGGCTATCTCTGCTGATTCCAAAAACAGGAATATCTAAGTCTCGGAATGCAGCAAATTGATCTCGAAATTCGCATGCTTCCGCGGTGCATCCTGGTGTGAAGTCCTTGGGGTAAAAATATAGGATCACGGATTTACCTCCCAAGTCTTTGGAAAGTGAAATTTTACCTACTGTAGTAGCAGGAAGAGAGAAATCTGGAGCAACTACTCCATTAGATAATGCCATATTTTTTTTTGTTAAAACAGTTTTAGTTGGTAGAAGGTTTTTTTGATAACCCTACTTTTCTAAGTCAAGCTAGAAAGAATCATGTAGTTTTGTCCACTTATTACTTGTTTGACGCTTTGACTAAAAAATTATCTCCAGTTCAGTCCATGCTTTTGGCAAGCGTATTTTTTGCGCTGATGAATGTGTCGGTTAAATTTATCCCGCACATCCCGGCCATTGAAATTGTATGGTTTAGGTCTGTGTTCAGTGCCGTATTTACGGTATTGGTTTTGCGTCAAAAAAAAATTCCTCTTTTTGGAACTCACAAACTAAGTCTAGTAGCCAGGGGCATTGTGGGGTCCATTAGTTTGATTTTATTTTTTTACACCCTCCAACGAATTCCCTTGGCTACTGCGGTGACTTTACAGTACTTGTCTCCCATATTTACGACTATTTTAGGTATTTTTATTCTAAAAGAGAACGTCAAGGCAAGGCAGTTTGTGTATTTTGGATTAGCCTTTGCCGGGGTTTTATTGATTCAAGGAGTAGATCCACGTGTTGATGGCTTGAGTGCCGCAATGGGCTTGGTGTCCGCTTTGGCATCTGGGATAGCTTATAATCTGATTCGAAAATTGAAAGGGATTGAACATCCTTTGGTAATTATTTTTTATTTCCCCTTGGTTACCCTGCCTATTGCGACAGTTTTGATGTATTTTGACTGGGTGACTCCTATAGGATGGGATTGGTTGATTTTGTTGTGGATTGGGTTTTGTACGCAGAATGCGCAATATTTTATGACCTTGGCCTACCAGTCCGGAAATGTATCTCGAATTTCTAGTTTAAGTTATTTAGGAGTGGTCTATGCCTTGGTTTTTGGATTTCTTTTATTTGGAGAGACCTTCCCGATCCTGTCTTATATTGGGATGGTATTGGTATTCATAGGTATCCTATTGAATTTGCGGGTAAAATAGTTTGTAGTTTTACAATTCATAATTCTTTCTTTTTGATGAAAATCACCAAAGACCTCTATCAAAGTAACCTTGTGCTACTGACAGATTTTTACCAACTGACTATGGCCTATGCCTATTGGAAGTCAGGAAAAGGGGAGCAAGAAGCGGTGTTTAACTTATTTTTCAGAAAGAATCCTTTTGAGGGAGGGTTTACGCTTGCTGCAGGACTGGATTATGTAGTGGACTTCTGTAGAAATCTTAGATTTGGCAAATCTGAATTGGATTACCTCCGACAGATGAAGCAAAAAGACGGGAGTCCTCTATTTGTGGAAGCCTTCTTGGTTTACCTAAAAGAACTTCGATTTACCTGTGATGTGGATGCGGTAGAAGAAGGAACGGTGGTATTTCCCAATGCTCCATTGGTACAAGTGAAAGGGACATTGATTCAATGCCAGCTACTAGAGACGCCACTTCTTAATATTCTTAATTTCCAAACACTGATTGCGACGAAGGCGGCACGTATTAATTTGGCAACTCAAGGCGCACCGGTATTGGAATTTGGCTTGCGAAGAGCACAAGGGATTGATGGCGCACTTGCTGCTAGTAGGGCTTCATATATCGGTGGCTGTAGTTCTACCAGTAATGTGATGGCAGGAAAATTATTTGGCATTCCTGTTTCTGGAACCCATGCCCATAGCTGGATCCTTTCTTTTGATTCTGAATTGGAAGCATTTTATGCTTATGCTGAAGCCTTTCCGGACCACTGTGTGTTTTTGGTGGATACCTACGATACCCTGACTGGTGTGAAAAACGCCATCCAAGTAGGACTAAGTCTTCGTGAAAAGGGGAAGGAGATGCTGGGAATTCGAATTGATTCGGGTGATTTGGCCTATTTCTCTATACAAGCGAGGCAATTATTGGATGAAGCAGGCTTCCCAAATGCAAAAATTTATGCCTCCAACGATTTGGATGAATACATAATAGCCTCACTAAAATCACAGGATGCTGCTATCGATGTTTGGGGGGTAGGCACCAAGTTGGTCACTGCCTTTGATCAACCTGCATTGGGGGCAGTTTACAAGCTTTCGGCTGTAAAAAATGAAAATGGAACCTGGGAACCAAAGGTGAAAGTGTCTCAACAATCTTTAAAAATCAATATTCCAGGCATTCATAAGGTGAGGCGATACTTCAGTAAAGGAAAGGCGGTAGCGGATATGGTATATTTGGAGGACCAGTCAATAAATCCTCAAGGAATAATAATCATTGACCCCAATGATGCCACCCAGCGCAAGCGGTTGATGCCTTCTTTTTACCAGGAGGAAGAACTATTAAAGCCTATTTTTAGAAAAGGGGAGTTGGTTTACACACTTCCTAGCCTGTTAGAAATTCGAGAAAGAGCTGCTGTTCAATTGGAAGCATTTGATAAAACGCACAAACGCCTGACCAATCCCCATGTGTATCCGGTGGGTTTGGAGGAGCAACTTCATCAGCTCCGCATGGAATTGGTTCTAGCTGCTAAAACGAATTGAAATGAAAAAACTAAGTCCTGATACTGCCTTGATTTTGGTGGATGTTCAACACGATTTTCTCCCAGGAGGAGCATTAGCTGTTCCTCAAGGAGATGAGATTTTGCCCATTATTGACTCCTTGCTACCCTATTTTGAAACAATTGTTGCCACCCAGGATTGGCATCCGGCTCAGCACGGAAGTTTTGCTGCTAATCATGCTGGAACTCAGCCAGGCGAACAAATTATTTTGGAGGGATTGCCTCAAATACTTTGGCCAATACATTGTGTAGAAGGTACTAGAGGTGCTGATTTTCCAGAGAGTCTAGATCGAAGTCGCTGGAAGTTAGTTTTTAAGAAAGGAAAAAATCCTCTAGTGGATTCGTATTCTGGATTTTTTGACAATGCACGTAGAGGAGATACTGGACTTAGAAATTACCTTTTATTAGAAGGTATCCGTCGTGTTTTTATTGCCGGACTAGCTCTAGATTATTGTGTAAAATTTACGGCTTTGGATGCTAGAACTTTGGGTTTTGAAACCTTTTTGATTACAGATGCTACCCGCGCCGTCAATCTCCAGCCGGAAGACGGGAACATAGCCATTGAAGAATTGAAAGCAGCAGGAATTGTTTGCTTGGAGAGCAAAAACTTAGCTCGATATGTTTAACT
>JALRIY010000230.1 GCA_023255285.1 Algoriphagus sp. | reverse complement strand
GTATTTGTTCACTGACTCATCATCATTATAGATTTCTTCATTGATGTCGACTAAAATTCCAGCAGTTGAATAATCCCCAGAACAGTCTAAATCATTTTGTTCTTGGGGGTCTTCATTATTACTGCACGACAATAAGAATAATAGAAAGAATAATTTTAAAAAAGATTTCATTTTAGTTCTTTAAACTTAGACCCCAATTAATCAAAATAGTTTAACATAAACAAGTAAAACTTAATTCACTAAAAGAAGAAGTTGGGCTGCATCTTTGAATAACAGGGGGAGCAGATGTAAAGATAAAAGGGTTATACTTGTATAGTGTAACGCTTTTATATGTTATGGAAAAAAATAAAATGTTAACAGGATTAACTATAGGTTTTGCATAAGGCAATATTGGGAGTTATTATTGGAATAGTCAAAAAAGATGTTGCTCTATGGTTATCAATAGGAGTTGGAGCTGGAATGTCATTGGGAATAATCTTTGGATGGCTAACTGAAAAAAAATAATAAACTTACTTGTAGAATTTGAATTATGATTTGGTGAAATTTATTTTGCCTATCGTAACGTTTTTGACTCAATTACTTGCTGAGGGATTTAAAATAAAAAAACAACTTTCTGCAATTTTTAGACGAAGATTAACCCATAAATTTCCAGATAGTCAAATACTCAATCATCTCATTATAGCTGTATCTCTTGACTGTAATTAGACCTTTAGTTAAAATGGATGATTTGGAGTAGAATCGTAATTCATTTTGGATGGCTTCAAGGTGCTTTTTGGGACGAAGGGCAAAAGGATTCTGCTGGATACAGTACTGTCCAACTTGATGGTAAAGGTGCCGCCCTGTAATCGTGCCTGCTGCTGCTCGGTGGGTAAGCAGGGAAACACCCCTAGGTTTCCCATACAATCTTCCTCTTTGGGCATGGAAGAAATGAGTACTTCCAAGCGATGTCCTTTCTGAATACTGGCAATCCGAGGTGCCAAAGGGAATTCCAGCACGTATTCCTTTCCAGAAATTACAGCCATTTCTCGGGACAATTGTACCTGTGGCCGAATAAATTGATCCCCACTTTTCCATGACTTTTCCTGGTCCAACTCAGACAAGGAGGCGATTACATTTCCTTGGGTGATTCTAGTTTTTATTCCTTTTTCATCTACCAGAAAAAGTTCCACCAAGAAGGTCATGTCTTTGGAGGTAGTGGTAGCCAGTAGTCTCACCGATCCAGGTCCTGCGAGCACCTTTTCTTCAGTGAAAGGCTCGGTTTGAAATGAAATGCTGGTGTTAGCTTCAGCTCTTGGACCAAAGCGTAGCGACGCCGTGGAATTGGGTGTGGAGAGACTTAGGTCTTTTCCTAAGACAAAGGACTGGTAGTTGGTGGTGAAGGGGTAGGTTGAAAAATCATACCAAATCCCGGTTACCATGTCGATGGCATGGAAAGGGGCTTGAGTAGTGAACTGTGGCATTTCTTTGTCCATCAGCCATTTGTCGTACCAGGCCAGCGTCATGTCCACATTCAAGCCCTTGTAATGTCCCCAAGGCCCCATGACCAGCTGGTAATTTGGAGAAATAGGCTGGCTAGAATCCATCAGTCCATACTTCGACTTGCCAGCATGTAAATTTTGTAGCCCGGCGTACAACTCCGAAATTCCTGTGGGATACAGGTCTTGCCATCCTCCTACGAGTAGGATGGGGATTTCGGATTGTTGGACTTGTTCTAGGTAGTGGATTGGCTGTCGACTTTTCCAAAACTCACCCTCCAAAGCCAATTCACCTCCACCACTCCAAGATTTGAACAGTCTTTTGCCTACTGCTGAGGTGGTATCATTGCCCAGCATCCCCGGCTGATCGAAGTCTCTTGGAAAATAAATGGATTGGGAAGGTACACCTCCTGGGGTTAGTTCGCGATAGGGAAATGCACCCATGTAGGTGGGAACAATTGCTTTAACTGGAGAATTTTTTCCAATTTTTGCCGCAGTAGATACCTGGGTAAATCCCAACCATGAGGTTCCAAACAAGCCGATTTTTCCATTTCCATTAGGGAGTTGGGTAGCAGCCCAAGCGACAATTTCTGGTCCATCTTCTTGCTCTCGTTGGGATAAGAATTCATTTTTCCCACCCGAGCCATTGGTACCTCGGATATGAGCGACCACACAGATGTAGCCCCGTTTTACATAATAATCAATGTAGCCGATGTGGGGTGCTGCATTCATAAAGGCATAAGGACTCTGGGTTAGCAAAACAGGGAATTTCTGCCCCGCGACTTTGGCGATGCTGTCTGCAGGGGAATACACATCTACTAGAAGCACTGCTCCATCACTCATGCTGACCTTCAAACCCAGTTCCGATTTCATGGCGTATTGTGCCGGCCGAGTAGGCCAAGAATTGGTTTGTGCTTTTACCTGAGTCAGTACTAGACAGAAGATTGCGAGAGCACAAAGGATTTTTTTCATTGCTTTATTATGTTTTAACCAAAATTTTTCTTAATCAAAAATTAAATAACTTTTTAAAAAGTTACAATAGGCTTCTCTTTTTTTTCAATAAATGGATGTGTACTTGTTGTAGTGTATTTAAATACGCACTAGTAAGTATGAATAATACTAATTTTCTGCTGCAACTTCTGATAACAGGGGGAGCAACTTATAATGATAAAACCGTTATACTGTTATAGTGTAGCGGTTTTTTATTTAAGTGTCTCCCTTTAAGCATCTCGTAAAAAAAGGAAAATCGTCTGTAACGACATAGTAATATATGCCTTCAGGGAATTCTGGGGTTACACCAAACCGTCCATTACATTGATCCAAATCACCAAGTCCTTCAACATACTCATAATCTTGAGTAAAAGCACCCATTGGGATTGGTGTATTTGGATTGGTAGTTCCCTGACCAGGCCCACCAATTAATGCAGTTAAAGTTGTAGGTCGATTTGCATCAGGCTCAGATTTTAATCTATAACTCGGAGTCAGTGACTTGATACCGCTGTTATAATTATTAGCGTCAGAATAACCATATCTTGCATAAACTGGAAACCCATCAGAAGCCCATCCAACTATTGTCATCCCTTGATTATCGCCAAGAAAGTCTACCAACAGTTCTGGTATTCCATGATAATGATACTCACCATTAGGTTGGACATGAGCATGGTTCATATCATCTCCAAAGTCAAAAGTGTCATGACCTAATGCCTCAATATTCCAATTCCCCTGACCTTGTGCTAAACTACATTCACCAACATCATTACATCTACCAGCTGTCGCAGGATCAAACTTGACACTATTAAGTGCGTAGGCGATCGCTAAGGCAGGACCTACAACCTCCAATCCACTTTCTGTAATTATTTCAGGACAGAGTGTAAATCTCTTGTTTACATTTTGTTCACGTATTGTGTTAGGGTTATTTGGGTTTGGAAAGGTTCCTACTTCATGATTTGGTATTCCATTACCAATTAGAATTCTGTCTAAACCATCTGAAGACCATGAGTATCTACTGTATTTATTCACAGATTCATCATCATTATAAATTTCATCATCGATATCGACCAAAATTCCAGCAGTTGAGAAATCCCCAGAACAGTTTAAATCA
>JALRIY010000022.1:17307-17602 GCA_023255285.1 Algoriphagus sp. | reverse complement strand
AAACCTTCGAGGTTTTGGTAAACCTCAAAGGTTGTTGCTGTTAACCTTCGAGGTTTTGGTAAACATCAAAGGTCTTTTTCCAAAAACGGATAGCGGTAGTCGGTGGGAGATACCAAGGTCTCTTTGATCGTACGTGGGGATACCCAACGGAGCAAGTTGATCATCGAACCCGCCTTGTCATTCGTGCCGGAGGCTCTTGCGCCACCGAATGGCTGCTGACCTACCACCGCGCCGGTTGGCTTGTCGTTGATGTAGAAATTGCCAGCTGCATTTTTTAACTTCTGGGTGGCTAGTT
>JALRIY010000022.1:0-17297 GCA_023255285.1 Algoriphagus sp. | reverse complement strand
AAGACCGCTCCGGTGAGTGCATAAGGAGAGGTTTGATCTACTAATTCCAGCACCGTTTCAAAATGCTCTTCATGGTACACGTAGATGGTCAATACTGGGCCAAAGATCTCTTCGCACATGGTGGTGTACATTGGATCTTGAGTAAGGAGGACGGTAGGCTCGATGAAGTAACCTTTTGATTTATCGTATTTTCCTCCTGCAATTACTTCTACCTCAGGGCTTGTTTTAGCTTGGTCAATGTATTTAGCAATTTTGTCAAAGGACTTCTCATCAATCACCGCATTGATGAAGTTGCTGAAGTCTTCTGTACCGCCCATGCTCATGGAAGCCAGATCTTCGATCATGTATTTTTTTACATCCTCCCATAAGTTGCTAGGGATGTAGGCACGGGAAGCTGCCGAACATTTTTGTCCTTGGTATTCAAATGCTCCACGGACTAGTCCTACGGCTACTGCCTTTGGATCAGCAGACTTGTGTGCCAACACAAAGTCTTTGCCCCCGGTTTCCCCAACAATTCTTGGGTAAGATTTATAACGAGTAATGTTTTCACCAATGGTTTTCCAAATGTGTTGGAATACCCCTGTGGATCCAGTGAAGTGAATGCCTGCAAAATCAGGATGTTTAAAAATCACATTACCAGCAGTCGGTCCGTCTACATAAACTAAGTTGATTACTCCATCCGGTACCCCTGCTTCCTTGAAAACTTCCATTAGCACCTTTGCCGAGTAGATTTGGGTATAGGCAGGTTTCCAGACGATAGTATTCCCCATTAGGGCTGCTGATGTTGGCAAGTTGCCGGCAATGGCTGTAAAGTTGAACGGAGTCAAGGCAAATACGAAGCCCTCCAAAGGTCGTTGTTCCAACCTATTCCATACCCCAGCACCAGAAACTGGAGGTTGTTGGGCATAGATTTCACATAGGTACTTCACATTAAAGCGGAGGAAGTCAATGAATTCACAGGCTGCATCAATTTCTGCTTGGAAGGCATTTTTGGATTGGCCAAGCATGGTTGCCGCGTTGATTTTTGCACGGTAAGGACCTGCCAATAGGTCTGCGGCTTTGAGAAAAATAGCAGCTCGCTGCTCCCAAGCCATATTTTCCCAGGCTTCTTTGGCGCCCAAAGCGGCCTGAATGGCCTGCTCCACATGGGAACTATCCCCTTCATGAAAAAATCCTAAAGTATGCTGATGGTCATGAGGAGGAGTGATTTTCCTTGTCTTATCCGTACGGACTTCTTCTGCCCCGATGTACATAGGAATATCGAGTTGTTGGCTACGAAGTGTAGCCAACATGGCTTGCAATTCTTTTCGCTCGGCACTTCCTGGTGCGTATGATTTTACCGGCTCATTGACAGGAGACGGTACATTGAAAAATCCCTTTAACATAGTATTCGTATTTGCGTGTTTGGAAAATGCGAAGATAGCGTTTCTGTAGAAATGACGCCTTGCTTTTACTTACAAAAACTGTTCAAGTTCTCGGAGGTGACGAATTTCGTAGGTGGCAGGAATGGAAGTTTCTTTTCCTTCGGGATTGAAATATACCTGATCGATGGCTGCTCGCTGGGCACCAAGAATGTCGGAATTGGGATTGTCACCAATCATAAGACAGGCAGCAGCCTCTACTTGTAATTGGTCTAATGCGTAGTAGAAAATTCGTGGATCAGGCTTTTTATGGCCGGTAGTTTCTGAGGTAACGACCAATTCAAAGTAGCCATTTAGTCCAGAGGAATTCATTTTTTTTGCTTGGGATTCATTGAATCCATTGGTGATGAGGTGTATCCGGTACTTTTTTTTCAAGTAGTCCAAAATCTCTTTGGAGTAGGGGAATAAATGCGGTTTTGAAGAAGTCCGGTGCATAAAATCCTCTTCAAAAGGAGTAGGGATCGCAGCAGCATTCCCTCCAGCATGGGTAAATATCCTAGGAAACCGTTCTCTTCGAAGTCTTTGCTTATCGATTTTACCCAAATTGTAGTCATCCCACAATTGGAAATTAACGGTATGAAACGAGGAGGAAAAATGCTCGAACGTGGGAATCCCCAGATCTTGCAAGGAATAGATTTGGTAGAGTTCCGCGAGGGATTCGTGTACGTTTCGATCATAGTCCCATAGCGTATGGTCTAGATCGAAAAATAAATGCTGGTAGGTTTTCAAGAAAAATTAGCGTCTGTACTGGTTATTTTGAATTTTATTTTCTGCCAGTTCTCTATTGGATTTCAAGATTTCTACCGTTTCCTGATCTTTGGTCAGGTTGATGTCCTTTTGAATTAATTTAAAAATCTGTTGGAGGATTTCGACATATTCTTCTAGGATGTAATAAAACATCCATTGGTCTACTCTTCTACTTCCTAGAAGTCCGGCATTCTTTAAGTATATCAAATGCCGGCTGGTTTTTGTTTGCGTAAAATCCAAAATAAGTTCTAAGTCTGAGATGCTCAGTTCCTTATTTTGCATCAATAAATGCAGAATTCGCACCCGGGGCTCTTCCGAAAGTGCCTTAAAAATTCGCAAACCATAGTTTAAACTGATATTTTTGAGTCTCATTAGTAAGTTTTAACTTCGGGATGGAGGTGAAACGAAAATTATCACTGAAATTGGCTCCGAATCGTTGTAAATTTCAAGAACAATACCTCTTTGAACCCAATATTCGTGAAAATAACCTATTTATACGCGCTTATTCTGTTGTCTGGATTATTTTTTACAAGCCAGGAACTTGCAGCTCAAGATAAGCAGGAAAAAAAAGTCATTCAACTTTCTGGGATTGTTCTCAATGCGGATAGTACGGATGCAGTGCCTGGAGTAAATATTTATGTACCCAAAAAGGGAAGAGGGACAGTTTCAGGTCGATTTGGCTATTTTTCCATGCCAGTCTTGGAAGGGGATACCATCGTTTTCACGTTTATTGGATTGAAGAAGCAAAGTTTTACGGTTCCTGAAGACCTGGATAAGGATCGTATTTCCTTGATCCTTACCATGGAAGTGGATGAGATTGCCTTGGCTGAGATTGAAGTCATGCCCTATCCGACAGAGGATGAATTTAAGCAAGCGGTGCTAGCCATGTCTGTGGTGGACCCTATGGCTATCAGCCGAACGAATATGCGGCCTGAGATGCTGCTTCGATGGGCAGAATCCATGCCTGCCTCAGGAGCGGAGAATTTTCGCGCTTTCCAAGAGGCGCAGTTACTCCAAAATCAAGACATCTATGGACCTAGACCCTTGCGAATTTTGGATCCTTTTGCCTGGTCTCAATTTATCAGATCTATCAAACGAGGGGATTTTAAAAGTAAGTAGTCAAGGCTAAGCCACTTTTTAAGTGATTCTTCAATAAATCCTTGGTAAACATTTGGTCAAATTTATTTAAAAGGATATCTTTGTGCCTCATTTCAGAAAAGCAACATTAAATCTAGCTATAGCATGAAAAGCGATATTCATCCAAACTACAGAGACGTGATATTTTACGACACCTCTAGTGAGTTTAAGTTTTTGACGAAGTCTACCATCGAGACGAGTGAAACTATTGAGTGGACAGATGGCAACACCTACCCAGTTTATAAAATCGAAGTGAGCTCTGAATCGCATCCTTTTTATACTGGAAAGAAAATGTTGTTGGACACCGCAGGACGTGTGGAGAAATTCAACAAGCGTTACGCCAAGAAGTAATTTCGATTTTCGTTCTTCGAAAAAGTCTCCCGGAGCAAAGATTCCGGGAGACTTTTTTATTTTTGTTCTATGAAGCACCTTGTCCTGTTTGACGATCCGGCTATTCGCGGCTCTCTACTCCCCTTTACCTTTACTCGGCCCATTGCCGACCTTCGGGTAGGGATTTTGAAAGTTTCAGAGAAATGGGAAAAATACTCCGGAGCTTCTATTTCTTTCTGGACACAGGATTACCTTCAAAAAGTTTATCCAAGAACGGCTAACCAAAGCATCGCTATTAATGGTTCTTGGCTACCCGATTCAGATTCCTGGCCAAAAATCTGTGCCTTGAAAGAAGATGAGGCATTATTTTTCGGAAAAACGTTGTTGGCTACGGCTTGTGGACCGCAAGAAAAAAGTTTAGGGTTTGCCTCCGATAAAAAAAATATTCAATTGGAGCAAGATCCTGTTCTACTTCAGAAAACCTGGCAGATATTTCAATATAATGCAGCAGAAATTCGTAAAGATTATTCTTTATTGACTGCGGGAAGAGTTTCTGAGCCCCTTCTTGATCCCTATACACAGTGCTATGGTGGTCATCAAATTTTTATAGAAGAAGGAGCACAGGTGCGCGCTGCGGTACTCAATGCTGAAGCCGGGCCCATCTATTTGGGCAAAAATTCAGAGGTCCAAGAAGGGGCATTAATTCGAGGACCTTTTGCCCTTTGTGAAGGCTCTACAGTCAATATGGGGGCAAAACTTCGAGGTGACACCACTATTGGGCCTTATTCTAAGGTGGGTGGAGAGGTTTCCAATTCTGTTATTTTTGGCTATTCCAACAAAGGGCACGATGGGTTTTTGGGAAATTCTGTGATAGGCGAATGGTGTAACTTAGGTGCGGATACCAATACCTCCAACCTCAAAAATAACTACGCAGCGGTCAAACTTTGGGATTATACCAAAGGAGGATTTGCCAACACAGGACTTCAGTTCTGCGGGTTGATGATGGGAGACCATAGCAAGTGTGGTATCAACACGATGTTCAATACTGGCACAGTTATCGGCGTCGGAGCCAATGTATTCGGGGATGGTTATCCACGTAATTTTATTCCTTCTTTTGCCTGGGGCGGAGCAGCAGGATTTTCTACTTTTACTCCACCCAAATTTCATGAAACCGCCGACGCGGTATACGCCCGAAGAGGGCAAGTATGGGGACCAATTGAAAAAGAAATTTTGGATAAGGTTTTTGAATTGACCAAAAGCTATAGAATTTGGGATAAAACTTCCTGACCCTCCGCACCATGCAGTTTGCAGCTATACCTGGACTTCCAGAAACCAAAGAAAAGCTTCTCAACGCCGTGAAGGTGAATCACCTTGCTCATGCATTGTTGTTTCATGGGCCGGAAGGATCGGCCAACTTGACTTTAGCTTTGGCTTTGGCGAGTTACTTGTATTGCGAAGCAAAAACAGATATTGATTCCTGTGGGATCTGCGGCTCTTGCCAGCGGATGAATAAATTGATTCTTCCAGATTTAAGTTTTGCCTTTCCGGTGGTTGCATCAAGCAAGGAGGAAGAGGGAGGAGAGGAAGAGAAATCAGATGTACTTGGAAACTGGAGAAAGTTTGTATTGAGTCAGCCTTATGGTAATGTGCACGACTTCATTTACTTCAATGGCTTCGAAAAAAAGCAGTTGAATATCACAAAAGCAGCTGCTCGCAAGATGATTCAGACGCTTTCACTAATGTCTTTCGAGGGAGGATACAAGATCATGTTGATTTGGGCACCTGAATATTTGCATCCTTCAGCAGCCAATGCCTTGCTCAAGATTATTGAGGAGCCGCCCGCAAAAACCCTGTTTCTGTTGGTTACCTCTCAAGCCGATCAGTTGCTCACGACTATTTTGTCACGAACCCAGAAAATCCTGGTTCGTGCATTTACCGATGAAGAGGTCAGTGCTCACTTGGTAGAATCTGGCCAATGTGATCCCAAAGCAGCAGCACAGATTGCCATGTTGGCAGATGGAAACTTACGTAATGCCTATCGCTTGATAGATCAGGTTGAAGACCAGACGGTTCGTCAACTTCGAGATTGGTTTCGCCTCTGTGCGACTAAGAATCTAAAGGAATTATTTATGCTTTCGGAGGATTTTCATAAAGCCGATAAGGAATCCCAAAAGTCTTTGATGCTTGCGGGATTGAATGTAACCAGAGAGATTTTATTGAAAAATTTGGATTTGGATCAGCTCCTACGGACTACCGATGAGGACCGTGCATTTATCACCAATATCAGCAAAAAAGTATTGACGGAAGACCATGCACTTCAGCTCTATCAAACGTTTAACACGGCACATTACCATTTGGAGCGAAATGGAAATGCAAAAATGATTTTTACTGACTTGTCTATGGAGATTCTCCTCATGCTATCCAAAAACTAGAGCAATGGAGAAGAAGGTTCTTGGTCGAAAAGAAAAAATCACACTTCCTGAATTGGGCTTGAATCTCGTGGGAGCAAAGATTGATTCAGGAGCTTATACGAGCAGTTTGCACGCAGAAGAAATTCGGATTGAGGAGGTATCAGGAAAAAAACTTCTTTATTTTAAAATTTTGATGCCAGATCACCAAAAGTACACTGGGAAAACGTTGGCTTTTGATTCCTTCCGGGAGAAAAAAATAAAAAATTCTTTTGGACAGGCAGAAGTTCGTTACCTCATTGAGACCAAACTTCAGTTGGCGGGAGAAACTTTCCGTGCTGAGTTTACACTTACCGATCGATCCAGCATGAAAAACGCTATTTTGCTGGGACGAAAAATTCTACGGGAGAGATTTCTCGTGGATGTATCCAAGACTAATCTAGGTAAACACTACCGTAAGAAGAAATGAAAATTGCCGTCCTTTCGAGGAACCCCAAGTTATTTTCCACCCAACGCTTGCTTGAAGAAATCGAAAAGGCTGGGCACGAGTCACTCGTGGTTGACCATAGCCTTTGTGACCTCATTATTGAGCAAGAAGGACCTTCGATTATCTACAAAGGACATCGGCTGGAAGGAGTAGATGCCATTATCCCTCGAATTGGAGCCTCGGTTACCTTTTATGGAACTGCAGTGGTACGACAATTTGAACTTATGGGTGCTTTTTCGGCAGTTACCTCCCAGGCAATTGTACGAAGCAGAGACAAATTGAGAAGCTTACAAATTCTCTCCAAAAATGGTTTGGGTATGCCAAAAACGGCTTTTACTAATTTCTCCAAAGGCGGAGAAAAGCAGTTGATTGAACAGGTAAGTGGAGCTCCAGTGATCATCAAATTATTGGAAGGTACCCAAGGCCTTGGAGTAGTGTTGGCAGAAACCAAGAAAGCTGCTCAGTCTGTAGTGGAAGCATTTCATGGCTTAAAGGCTAGAATCATAGTTCAAGAATACATCAAAGAAGCAAAGGGGGCAGATATCAGAGCCTTTGTGGTCCATGGGAAGGTGGTAGGAGCCATGAAACGACAAGGTGCAGAAGGTGAGTTTCGATCGAATCTTCATCGTGGAGGAGTGGCTACCGTTATAAAATTGAGTCGATTGGAGCGACAGGCAGCATTGAATGCGGCCAAAGCGCTAGGATTGGATGTGGCAGGAGTGGATTTGCTTCAGTCTGATAGGGGGCCATTGATTCTAGAGGTGAATAGTTCCCCAGGTTTGGAAGGTATTGAAGGTGCTACCGGTATCAATATTGCCGCGGAAATTGTCAACTTTGTGGTAAGTAGTGTCCTAAAGAAATCTTCAAAAAGAGAGAATCAGTGAGTATGCAGCTTGTAAAAATCGGAACACGCGCCAGCAAACTTGCGCTTTGGCAAGCCTACCATGTGGCAGACTTACTTCAAAAAGCAGGGCTATCCACAGAGATTGTTCCGATCGATACCAAAGGGGATCAGGTATTGGATGTTTCCATTTCAAAGATTGGTTCCAAAGGTGTATTTACCCAAGAATTGGAGGATCAACTCCTAGATGGAAGGATTTCGATAGCGGTTCATTCTGCCAAGGATATGCCTTCTAAGTTGGGGGAAGGCTTGGAGTTGATTGCATTTTCTGCGCGTGAACAGGCTCAAGATGTGCTACTTTCTACTAAAAAAGGAGTTTCCTTAAGTGATGCCAACTTGGTAGTGGGTACGTCTTCGACACGAAGAATAGCGACGCTAAAGCATTTTTATCCACAGGTAAAAACAGTGGAGGTCCGGGGTAATTTACAAACTCGAATTCGAAAGATGGAAGAAGGGCATTGTGACGCTTTATTATTAGCCTATGCGGGCGTACATCGAATGGGGTACCAAGCACTTTTAGTGGAGCATCTGGATTTGAATCAATTTATACCTGCAGTTGGTCAAGGATCTATCGCTCTTGAAGCATCCACAAACCTAGATTCGAGTCTTCGAGAAGCTATAGTGAGTGCCTGTAATGACCGGCAAACAGAGAACTGTTTGCTTGCGGAACGGGCTTTCCTTCGGGTTTTGGAAGGGGGTTGCAGCATTCCTGTATTTGCTTTGGCTACAATTGCCAACAATCAAGTGCACCTTAAAGGAGGGATTGTGAGTTTGGATGGCCAGCAACGCATCGTCATCGAAGTGAGTGGCCCGATGGCTGAGGGAGAACAATTGGGAGAGGCATTAGCAAAGCAGGTGCTGGAAGCTGGCGGTAAAACAATTTTAGATAAAATAAAATCCTCATTACATTGATATGAGCAAGAAAATACGTATTTTACTCTTTAGCCTTTCTTTGATTAGTTTTTGGGCCTGTGGAAAAGAAAAGGATTATGTGGTGACCCTTTCTACGCGGCATGGTGAAATCAAAGCTATACTTTTTGACGATACGCCTGAGCATAAATCTAACTTTTTGGCCTTGGCAGAGGCAGGACGTTTTGACTCTACGCAGTTTCACCGGGTCATTGAAGGCTTTATGATTCAAGGTGGCGATGTGTTTGGAAAGGAAGGGCTTCCTGCCCAAGAATGGCCCACTCTACCTGCAGAGATTCGGAGTAACCGTGTCCATGTAAAAGGAATGATCGCTGCAGCAAGGCAGGGGGATACTATCAATCCTCAAAAACGAAGTAACGGATCTCAGTTTTACATTGTGCAGGGGAGAACCTACGAAGCTTTGGAATTGACGACTAATTTTACTGCGTTACAGAAAGCTGTGTTTCAGTTTATGCAGTTGGAAAGCCAAAAGCAGATGAAAGAAGATTACAATCGTTTATTTACCGAAGGAAAGATGGATAGTTTGACCCAGCTATTGCTTTCAAAAAGAGATGAGATTGCCAAAACCTTAGCGTTGAAATTGACCAAAGACTATAGTCCCACACAAATAGAAGCGTATGCCGAATTGGGGGGCACTCCGCACCTGGATTTTGAATACACAGTTTTTGGGCAAGTGATTCAAGGTCTTGAGGTGGTCGATCAGATTGCTGCGGAAAAAACTGCCGGAGAAATTCCTTTGGAGCCTGTTTACCTACAGGTTACCGTTGAAAAAATGTCTAGAAAGAAAATTGAAAAAGAGTTTGGCTATGTCTACCCTATCGTCCAATAAACCAAAAATCCTAATCACTGGAGCCAATGGCTTGCTGGGTCAGAAGCTGGTAGAGCAGCTGGTAGCAGCCAAAAATTTTGCAGTGATTGCTACAGGTAGGGGGGCTTGCAGACTCTCGGGCGCGGGTTTTACTTACCAGAGTTTAGATATTGAAAATGAGCAGGAGGTAGAGGCGACTTTAGCCCTATTAAAACCAGATGTTTTGATCCATGGAGCAGCGATGACCCATGTGGATGAATGTGAAAACAACCAGGAGGCTTGTTACCGTGCCAATGTTCTGGCAACCGCATATTTGGTGCGTTCGGCTGAGAAGTTGGGTAGTCACTTTATTTTTGTGTCAACAGATTTTATATTTTCAGGCGAAGATGGAAACAATCCTTACACGGAAGAAGCTGTACCGGATCCTGTCAACTACTATGGGCAAACCAAGTTGGAAGGGGAAGAGCTCCTGAAGCGCTCTAGTTTGAAATGGGCAATTGCACGCACGGTCCTGGTGTATGGGCTTGCCAATGATTTGAGCCGGTCAAATATCATCTTATGGGTAAAATCTTCGTTGGAGGCAGGCAAGCAAATTCAGGTAGTAGATGACCAAGAGCGTACGCCTACTCTTGCTGAAGATTTGGCTGCAGGCTGTATATTAATCGCCAATCAGGGGGCTACAGGGGTATTTAACATTTCGGGGGAAGAAGTATTAACTCCCTATCAAATGGCTATAGAAACTGCAGATTTTTTTGGATTGAATAAGGGATTGATTGTTCGCACCGATTCAACTAAGTTTACTCAGCCGGCTCGGCGGCCTATGCGTACGGGATTCATCATTCAGAAAGCAAAAAGCCAGTTAGGATATCGCCCCAAAACTTTCCGGATGGGTATCGGTATTTTAGCAAAACAAATTATATTAGCCCACTCATAAATTTATCCCCTTTACAAAACTTTAATAACTAGTTATGGCAGTAAGTTCGAATACCGAGGAAAGAGGACAGTTTGGCTCTAGTCTTGGCTTCATCATGGCCGCAGCAGGTTCAGCTGTTGGACTTGGCAATATCTGGAGATTTCCTTATCTCGTTGGAGAGAATGGAGGAGGTGCCTTTGTATTTGTATACATTTTGTGTGTGCTTTTCATTGGATTGCCCTTACTTTTGAATGAGATTGCCCTGGGTAGAAAATCGGGAAAGAATCCCATTGGGGCAATCCGGGATACGGGCGGAAATAAATTTTGGCAATTAGCAGGGGTGCTTTGTGTACTAGTTTGCTTTTTTGTTTTCAGTTATTACTCGGTAATCGCTGGATGGACAGTGGGTTATATTTTTACTGAAATTATCAATATTCCAGTTGATTTTGAGGAGTTTGTACAGACTCCGATGTATGTGATTCCTTTGACCTTCTCCTTTATTCTAATGACAATTCTAATTGTGTTAGGGGGAATATCAGGAGGGATTGAGAAGGCTGCAAAATTTTTAATGCCAGTTTTGTTCTTGATCATTCTTTTTATTGCAGGTAGGTCAGTAACACTAGAAGGTGCTGAAGCTGGAATCAACTACTACTTGAATCCTGATTTTTCTAAAATCAATGGTACAGTGGTCCTACAGGCACTTGGCCAAGCCTTTTTTTCCATGTCTGTGGGATGGGGGCTAATGATTACTTTCGGTTCTTATTTGGATAAAAAGTCAAATATTGTACAATCCGGTGGATGGATAGCAGGCATGGATACTGCGGTGGCCTTGTTGGGCGGTTTGATGGTATTTCCTGCCTTATTTGCACTGCTTCCAGGAAAAGATCCTGCCGCAGGACCGGCTTTGGTTTTTGATGTGCTTCCAAAGGTTTTTGATGCTATGCCAGGTGGAAATATCATCGGGGGATTGTTTTTTATTCTTTTGATGGTTGCTGCGTTAACCTCCACCATTTCCATGTTGGAAGTTCCAGTTGCTTATTTAATCGATGATCGAAAGTGGGGACGTAAAAAAGCGACCTGGCTTGTTGGTATTGCAGCCATGATCTTGTCTGTCCCTTCTGCCTTGTCTTCCATTGAAGGAAATATTTTTGCAGAGATCCGTTTCACTTTCTTGAGCAATGAATTAGTTGGCTTCTTTGGAGCGATGGATTTCATCTTTGGTACATTTGCAGTAATTGTAATTTGCTTGATGCTAGCTTTGTACACAGGATGGGCACAAAAAATCAATGATTTTGCCGATGAACTTGCGCAAGGAGCTCCTGGATTTACCGGAACTTTTAGAACAGGATGGATTTTCTTTATCAAGTGGATTTGTCCCATTGTGATTATCCTTTTGATTTTGAATATGGTTGGATTATTTGGGGCTCCTCAGGCAGCGTAAAAAAAATAGAATCAATTACTCCTTTGGGTTTTAATCTAGCTTGCAGGCTAGATAAAGTACTCAAAGGAGTTTTTTTTTAATTGTAGGTATCAAAATCTAATTTTTTTTCGTTTTGGCAGTAGAATTGCTCTGAATTAGATTGTCATTTTTACTACGCTAAACCATACTACTATGAAAAAGCTTGTTTTCTTTTTAATCGTAATGGGGAGTTCGCTCTCTCTCTTTGCTCAAAAAAATGGGTTAGGAATAAAAGCGGGATTGACAAGTACTGAGTTAGATTTTGAAAGTGAGCAATTTATTCCTAGTAATGCTCAAATGGGCTATCATCTGGGTGTTTTTGCCCGGTTTGGGGGAATGGGATTTTTTGTTCAACCAGAGGTGTTGTTTACACAAACCTCCGGACAAATTAAATTGGAACTCCCTCCTCCCAATTTAAATAAGGATTATGAGGTCAAGTTTAACCGATTGGATGTCCCAGTTTTAGCTGGATTCCGATTTTTGAAATTAATCCGTGTGATGGCAGGTCCTGTTGCCAGCTTTACGATAGACTCCTCTCTCAAAGAATCCGGAAAAACTGTAAAAGATATCGACTTCAATAAAGCAACATTTGGCTATCAAATGGGGGTAGGGCTTGATGTTGGGAATATATCCATCGATGGAAGATACGAAGGAGGTTTGAGTGAGTATACAGCGAATATTGGCTCACTAACAGCAGATAATCGAATCAATCAATGGGTGCTTTCGGTCGGGTTTAAATTATTCTAAGTGGATTATCTGCAATTATGTCGGTAGTCCCAACGTGTAGGTAATTGTCCACAGATCACAGTCTATAAGCGGATACTACCACTGAATTACTCGAAATCCAACTATATGTTTATTTGAATAGGGGGGAGAAGGAGCAAATTTCTGTTCCGAGTTCTCTTTCCTCAAAATTCAGGCAACTAGCTCTGGAATAAAAAGAAAGCCCTTCCAAATTCAATTTTGGAAGGGCTTTGCCTTTACTAGGGATATTTATTTGTTCTCCATTACCAGAGGAGCAGGAGTGGCCCACTGGTGTATTGGCTTAAGATCTACGACATAGACGCTTCGTCCATGGCTACCTATGACGAGGTGGTTTTCACGTTCTTGGATGACCATATCGTAAATGGCTACGTTCGGGATTTGACCTTGGAATAGATTCCAGTTTTTTCCTTCATCCAAACTCACATATAATCCGTGGTCAGTACCTAGATACAATAGATTGGACATTTTTGGGTCTTCAATAAGGATATTTGCGGACTCACCGGGTAGGTTAGAAGCAATAGAAGTCCAAGTCTTGCCGTAGTCTTCACTTTTGTAGACATACGTAGTAAATTCATCGTAGCGGTAGCCATTGAGAGTGATATAAACCCGACCTTCTTTGGCGGACGAAGGCGAAATGCTACTCACCCAACGATTTTGAGGAAGGCCAGCATTTAAGCTGGTCCAGTTGCCTCCATTGTTGCGGGTTACCCAGACATTGCCGTCATCCGAACCTGCATAAATTGTTCCAAATTCAAGTGGTGACTCTTCCACCACGGATAGCGTAGCAAAAGGAACATTTCCACTTTTCTGATTTTTGGTCAAGTCTGGGGAGATGGTAGTCCACGTATTTCCTTGGTCAAGTGACTGGTACACGTATTGTGACCCCATGTAGACGATGTCTTGGTTGTGGTAGCTTAGCTCTGCAGGGGTTCTCCAATTCCAACGGTTGGGTGCGTTTCCGATATCGTGTCCAGGAGTGATTCGCTTGCGCTCATTCGTCTTTTTATTGATGCGTACATAGTTTCCAAATTGGGATCCTGTGTAGACAATGTCGTTTGTGCGGGTATCCACAGCGACTACCATGCCATCCCCGCCGTATAGTGATTCCCAAGGGGTTGCGGGCGCGTTTGTAGATTTGCCATACCAAACCCCATTGTCTTGCATGCCCCCATAGATGTTATAGGGAGTAGCATTGTCTACCATAATGGAATAAAATTGAGAGATTGGCATTTGGGTATTGAGGTGTTCCCAACGGGCTCCACCCCCATAACTTCTATACAAACCGCCGTCGTTACCTAAAAGGATATGCTTACTATCCTTAGGATTGATCCACATGGCTTGGTGATCTGAATGTGGTCTTCCAATAGAGTCGGTTCGAGAAAAATTCTTACCTCCATCCCGAGAAACCAATAGGGGCACTCCAAGTACAAATAGTTCGTTTTCGTCGCTAGTGCTGACGCGAATTTCACCAAACCAATACCCGTAGGTATTGTACAATTGGCTAATGTCCGATTCAGATACCTTCTGCCAGTTTTTACCGCTATCTACAGACCGATAGACCTCAGCACCTTTTATTGGGGCACCAAACATGGCTGCATTCGCATCTACTGCTCCCCCTAGGTAGTTCGCAATTTGGGTAGTAGTGATTTTTCCGGTTTTTAACTGTCGCTTAAGCTCAGTAGCCGTGTATTTGCTTGCAAATTGATTTCTTCGTAGGAAGAGTTCTAATCGCTTGTCTTCTATGGACAAAGCTTGTTCCAGAGTCATGCTTGAGAAGTCCTCTAACTTCAGGGGATTTTCTTCCTTCGGGGCATTTCCACGTGTCCTAGGTGCAGGTGCTGGTTTGTCTGATTTGCCTTGATTGTCCAAAAGTGCATAGACTACATCCGGGCTAGAAAGGCTAAAGTCAAAACCGATTCTTCCTACAAACTCATCTTGAGGAAAGCCAGTCACTGATTTTTTCCAGGTATCTCCCCCATCTTCTGATCTCCAGATGGTGGAGCCTTTACCATTGCCAATAAAGTCGTGCGCCTGGCGGTATCGCTCCCAGCTTGCTGCTAAGAGTAGGTTTGGATTGGTCGGATGCACCTTGATGTCAATCACTCCTGTATTGTCGTCTATGTAAAGGACTTTTTTCCAAGTTTCACCCCCATCTTCAGTTTTGTAAAGGCCTCTTTCCTTGTTTTTGGAATACAATGCTCCCATGGAACCAACCCACACGATATCGGGGTTGGTTGGGTGAATTTGAATCTGCCCGATGTGTTGTGAGTGAAGTAAACCCATCATCTGCCAACTTTGCCCTCCATCAGTGGATTTGTAGACGCCTGCACCTGCATAGGTAGACCTACTGGAGTTGTTTTCTCCTGTTCCAACCCAGAGTACGTCATTATTGGATTTGGATAGTGCCATTGCGCCGATGCCTAAAGCCGCCTGGTGGTCAAAAATAGGCGTAAATGACTGCCCATTGTCGGTCGTTTTCCAAACTCCACCAGAAGCTGCCGCCACATAAAAGGTATTTGGATTGGAAGCTACCTCAATATCGATGATCCGACCAGACATATTAGTAGGGCCCACATTTTTAGCTTTGAATTCAGCAAGTGGGGAAGAAGCTAGTAAGGAACGATGTTTGTTTATTGACTCTTGAAGAGCTTTTTCGGAGGTAGGAGCAATATTTTGCGCACCTACTTCACTGGATAATAGCCCACCAAGGAGTAGGAGAGCAAGGGTATATTTTTTCATAGTGGGTTGAATAAGGACAGTAAGTTAGGTATTCAGGAGGTAGTCAAATCGAAAATTAGATAAACTGAATAATTGACAGGGTAAAAGGCAATGATTTAGCCTAGTATGTTTTAAAAAGAGCGCTCTAGAAGCTTTGGCTTATGCAATCAGATTGCCCTCCGCATCCCAAACGGCTACTTTACTTCGCTCTTCTGGTTTGAGGTAAATTTCAGCATATTTTTCAGGATTGGAGAGGTTATGCTTGGATAGCACTTCAGCAGGAACTCCGTCCCAGACGTTCGGCACATTGCCTTGATAGCCCATGAAGTTCCATCCTTCTTGGGTGGAAAAATATCCAGAACAAGTAAGGTTTCGTAACATGTTGAACCAGCGCACGCCGCCTTGGTAATCCTCGCTGGCTTTATCTGGCCAAGCGACCAGGTCGATAATTACTTGTACTTGAACAGCCTCCAAGTCATTGAAAACTTTGCCAAATACTTCTTGGGCTTCAAAGTCCAACCACATCAGGCCACCACGCATGGGTGTTTGTAGGTTTGGCTGATCCTTCATCATAAATTCGATAAAAGCAGGTACCCCTAAAGCAGTGGCTGAAGGAGATAGGTCGTCGGCAGGTAGAATTAGGTCTACTAGTGTACTTATTTTTTTTAATTCTTCCTCTGTAAAAAACTGTTCAGAAAGCAATTTGGCATCTCGAGCTTTCTCCTCATCTGTACGGCCCCCAGGTGTACCAATCACTTTTCCTTCCAATTTAACTTGCTCAGGCTCGCATCCTAGCAACAAGCTTGCTCCTAAGGAACCTGCAAAGAGCAGTTTTAAATTTTCTCTTCTATTCATGGCCTAGATGTTTTTTTGTTTCAGTTGTTCGATGATGTAATCGGAAGTTCTCCAAGACAAGGCCAAAATGGTCCAGGTTGGATTTTTATCTGCTTGCGATACAAAAGGTCCTGCATCTACTACAAATAGGTTAGCGCAGCTATGTAACTGGCAGTTGGAATTGACGACGGATGATTTGGGGTCATTACCCATTCGGGTGGTTCCTACTTCGTGAATAATACGGCCTGGAGCAGCAAGTCCATACATGCTTTCAGGGCCAGGTTTGTTGCCCAAAAGTAGTGCTCCAGCATTGGTTAAGATTTCTTCAAAGGTATCTTGCATGTGTTTGGCTTGCTTGATTTCCTGGTCCGTCCAATTGTAATGGAACCGAAGTACGGGGATTCCATAGGTATCTACTATGTTGGGATCGATTTCACAGTAATTGCTGTATTGGGGGATACTTTCTCCGCGGCCAGACATTCCAAGGGTGGATCCATAAATTCTGCGGATATCTTTTTTAAGTCCTACTCCATAGCCCCCATTTGGACTAGGATTGCCAAATTCATCTTTGAGGTACTTTCGCATACTATCCATGCTGCCTCCGGCTCCGTAGGAGGGCTGTCCCATTCCTCCCCAATATTCAATATGATAGCCGCGTGCAAAATCTAATTGCTTGTTGTCTTTCCACCAAGGGGTGTACATGTGCATGCCGCCCACACCGTCCTCGTTGTAGCGATCTCGGTCGATAAGGTCGGGGAGAATACCCATTCGGCTGGCACCAGTGGAATCGTGGAGATATCTGCCCAATACCCCCGAGTCTGCCCCTATCCCATCGGGATGTGCCTTGGATTTGGAATTCATTAAGATTCGAGCAGACTCGCAAGCGGAGGCGCCTAGGACCACCACTCGAGACTTTAACTTGTATTCTTTCCGATCTATTTTGGATACAAAGGAAACCCCATTGGCTTTGCCCGTATCATCCGTAGTGACCTTACGAACCATGGAATAGGTGAATAAGTCCACCTTCCCTTTTTTCATAGCAGGATGTATCAAGCAGGTTCCTGAGGAAAAATCAGCATAAGCTTGACAGGCACGGTTGCATTGATTGCAGAAAAAACACACTCCACGCTCCTGATTGATGGGTCGGGTAAGCATGGAAAGTCTTCCCGGAATCATTGGAATCCCTGCTTTATCAGCTCCTTTTTTGAGAAAAAGTTCGTGCAATCTGGGCTTAGGAGGAGGAAGAAAAAAGCCATCTGGCTCGTTATAAATCCCTTCTTTGGAACCAAAAACACCAATCAGTTTATCCACTTTGTCATAATAGGGCTTTAAGTCATCGTAGCCTATCGGCCAATCGTGCCCCAAGCCATCGATGCTGGCACGCTTGAAATCATTTGGGCCAAAGCGAAGGGAAATTCTACCCCAGTGATTGGTTCGGC
>JALRIY010000229.1 GCA_023255285.1 Algoriphagus sp. | reverse complement strand
AAAGGTAATGTTGCGGTAAGGTGATAGGTGATTAATTTTTTCATTATTTAGCAAGTAGAGCTGTTGCATATCCGGCACAGACAACGAGAGAAAGTGGAGAATATAAGCCTGCTGTCGCAGAATTGAAAATAATGGCTAAAGCAGAATTAGCAATATTTGAAGGTGTTAAATTGTGAAACCTTCCTACACAATCATCCGCATCGCTCCACCAACCCGCAGTCCTTCCGTTTATGATTGAATTTTCGCTGTAAATAATCCTTCTTGATCCGTCTTCTTTATCAATATAAGAAATTCTTAGATTTCCATTTGTAGAATAAATCTCGTTTGTGATTTCACCATTTTCACTTTTAAAAGTCTTACTTAAAAATGAAAAAGCAACTTGCCCAGCCTCATCTAATGAAAATGATATTGCTTCGTTACTTTTAAAAGAATCTAAGATTGTAAGTATCTGATAACCATTTTCTAGGTCTACTATTTTTTGGAGATTCTCGACATTAAAACTACTACTTAATCGGCCAGAAACTGAAGATGAAATCCATTTAGAAACACTGTTTTTTTCCGTTAGGCTTGCTTCTATGATTTTGAATTGTGGATTCTTAACTTCATTCTCTATTTCATGATTTTCTAAGCAACCGAATGTGAGGATGCCCAAAAGAAAAAATAATCCGTAATTACATACTTTCGTTTTCATAAAAAATTGATTTAGAGTTATTAAAAATTAAAACCAGAAAAAGATTGAGGAAATCTTAGGCAATAGAAAAAACAAAAAAAGATGAGTTCCAATTGTGGCTTTATTCCAGAAAAAAATAGATTTCTAGCCAACGAACCGCACAATTCTTCTTACGAAATACTTTTGAAAAAGGTTTTGGGTTTTTGAAATAAAACTGGTGATTTTTAGCTACTTAGGAAAACATCAATAGTAATTGGGATTCTTAATTCTCCTTCCCGCGGTACTTCTCCTGCAGTCCCATCAAAAAGTTACGCATCACCTGGTCCTTGCACTCGCGGTATTGGGCTTGGGAGGGATTTCGGAAAAAGGCACTCAACTCGTGCTTACTCAATCGAAAGCCACGCAAGGCAAAGATTTCCAGCATGCCCTCTTCCTGTAGGTTCAAGGCGATCTTCAATTTGCGTAGGATGCGATTGTTATTAAGTTTCTTTTCCACCACCGGTGCTGCACCTTCTTTTTTGCCTCGATTCAAGACAATCAGCCCATCTAAAAAGTGTGATAGGTCTTTGTCGTACAGTTTTTTAAAGTCGGGATCATCCTCCTTTTTCAGCCACAAGGCTACTTCCTCAAAGGAGATCTCCTTTCCCCCTAGGCCAAAAATTTCCTTCATCTTGTGGTCGTGGTAATGGAAGGTGTACCTCAGCGTGCGTAGGATGTCGTTGTTGCTCATGGGTACAAAGATCGAAATTTTAAGGACTTACCCACCAAAGGCAATCATTTCGCCCCACTTTTTAAAGCGAAGGATTCGATCTATTGCCAGTTTTTTGGATTCAATTAGGATATTCCCTTCCTAGCGGAAAAATCACCTTTCTTTACGACCTTTGCTCCTGCCAACTACCAAGCGAAGTGTCGACCCAAGTCTTATTCATCACCCCTCCATTTACCCAGCTCAACACGCCGTATCCGGCTACAGCCTATTTGAAAGGGTTTTTGAACACCTTGGGTGCTTCTTCCAAGCAGGCGGATTTGGGAATTGAGGTGATGTTGGCTATTCTTTCTAAGCCCGGCTTAACCCGAATTTTTGAAGAGGCAGAAAAATCAACCTCCCTCTCGGATAATAGCCAGCGTATCCTACGCCTGCGTGCGCAGTACTTGCAAACCATCGCTTCGGTCATTGATTTTCTTCAAGACAAAAATCCTACCCTCGCCTACAGCATTGCTGAAGGAGAATTTTTGCCGCAGGCAGGACGCTTCGAACAGGTGGAAGAGCTGGATTGGGCTTTTGGAGCCTTGGGTATCCGAGACAAGGCACGCTACTTGGCAACCCTTTACCTGGAAGATCTCGGTGACCTGATCACCGAAACGATTGACCCACATTTTGGGTTTACCCGCTATGCGGAGCGTCTCGGGATGTCGGCCCGTACCTTTGATGAATTGCAGGAAGCACTGCAGCAACCCAATAGCCTTGTGGATGAGTTGCTCCTTCAACTCTTGGAAGAAAAGATTCAACGCTACCAGCCCGAGTCGGTTGCTTTTTCAGTTCCTTTTCCCGGCAACCTCTATGCTGCACTGAAGTGTGGACAATACCTTAAAGCGAACCACCCAAGGATTAAAATCTGGATGGGAGGGGGGTACCCGAATACGGAATTACGTTCTCTAAAAGAGCCTCGCGTATTTGACTACATCGATTACATTGTGCTCGACGATGGAGAAGCTCCCGTGCAGCTGCTTTTGGAGCATTTGGACGGAAAAAGAACCTATACCGAGCTGAAGCGTACCTTTTTGCGTCTAGACGGAAAGGTGACCTACGTCAACAGCTTGGCTGTGCGCGACCTGCCCCAGCGGGAGGTGGGCACGCCCGATTACAGCGACCTGCCCCTCCGAGACTACCTTTCTGTGATCGAGGTGGCCAATCCCATGCACCGCCTTTGGAGCGATGGACGTTGGAATAAGTTGACACTGGCCCATGGCTGCTACTGGGGGAAATGTACCTTTTGCGATGTTTCCCTAGATTACATTGGTCGCTATGAGCCGATTACCGCCACCATCCTTTGCGACCGTATTGAAGAAATCATGACCCAGACGGGAACCAATGGATTTCATTTTGTAGATGAGGCAGCTCCACCGGCACTGATGCGAGACTTGGCGTTGGAGATCCTCCGCCGTGAACTCGTTGTGGTATGGTGGACAAACATTCGTTTTGAAATTAGTTTCTCCGCTGATCTCTGTAGACTACTCCGTGCATCCGGCTGTATAGCCGTATCAGGTGGCCTTGAGGTAGCTTCGGATCGGCTTTTGAACTTGATCAAAAAGGGAGTAACGGTGCCACAGGTGGCTCAAGTAACCCAAAATTTTACCCAAGCGGGGATTTTGGTACACGCCTACCTCATGTATGGCTACCCTACCCAAACCATCCAAGAAACAGTAGATTCCTTGGAGATGGTGCGTCAGCTCTTTGAACAGGGAATCATTCAATCTGGTTTTTGGCATCGCTTTGCCATGACGGTACATAGTCCAGTTGGTCTCAATCCTAAGGCATTTGGAGTGGTCCGTACGGATACGGAATTGGGTACTTTTGCCAATAATGAGGTGGATTTTGAGGATCCCACCGGCATTGATCACGGTGTTTTTTCAGAAGGGCTGCGCAAATCCTTGTTTAACTACATGCACGGCATTGGCTTTGAACTACCGTTGAAAAACTGGTTTGACTTCAAAATACCTACCACCTGCATTCCCAGAAACTACATCCTACAACAGCTCGAAGCAGCCCCCAAAAAGGGATACAAAGACACAAACCGACTTTGCTGGCTAGGTACTTCCCCTCAGTTGGAGGATCTGGAAGCGGGGATGTGTGAACTTATTTTTTCAGGAAAAAAAGAAGATTGTGCTCTAGAACTTCCGCTTGAATT
>JALRIY010000228.1 GCA_023255285.1 Algoriphagus sp. | reverse complement strand
AGAGTGGACGAGGTGTTGGTTAAGTGGCCAGATGGTAAGGAATCTTTACTTCAACAAGTTACCGCAAATCAAGTGCTTACCATTGACTATCTGGATGCTGTTTTAGGGGAATTTCCTGTAGCAGTTGAGAAACAGCCTGAAGGAAACACCCTGTTTTTGGAAGTTTCAGATGCTGTTGGGATTTCTTTTGTTCACCAAGAGGGGGATAAAATTGATTACAATATCCAGCGTACACTACCCCACAAACTCTCACAATATGGGCCTGCGCTAGCCGTTGGGGACCTCAATGGGGATGGATTGGAAGATTTGGTAGTAGGGTCTTCATCTGGATTTCCGCTGACTTGGTTCAAGCAAAATAGCAAAGGTGGATTTACCGAGCATTTGGTACTATCGCCTTCCGAATCAATTACCCAAGAAGTGACCGGAATACTTCTTTTGGATTTGGATAATGATTCTGATTTGGATTTGTATTTAGTATCCGGAAGTGCCGAATTTGCTCCGGGTGCTCCAGAATACCAAGACAGGGTGTATGTCAACGATGGGTTGGGTAATTTTAGGTTTGACCCAAGTTCCTCTATTGCAGTTGGAAATGGTTCCCTGGTCCGTGGAGCAGACTTTGATGGGGATGGATTTTTGGATGTTTTTGTGGGAGGTCGTAGTCCTATTGGTCAATATCCACTTCCAGAAAAGCCCTATTTGCTCAAGAATGAAGGAGGGCAGTTGGTAGATGTAACTGCAACCTGGATACCAGAGATGGTTGATTTTGGAATGATCACGGATGCAGTTTGGTCTGATGTCAATCGTGACGGAAAAGTAGATTTACTCGTGGTAGGCGAATTGATGCCAATTACTCTGTTTATCAATCAAGGGGGGCACTTTGAGCGGGCCAGAGAAACTGGATTGGAGCAATACAGTGGCTGGTGGAATAGTGTAGTCAGTGCGGATTTGGACCAAGATGGGGATACAGACTGGGTAGTAGGTAATCTGGGTGCCAACAATCCTTTTCACCCTACCGCTAATCAACCTTATACGGTTTATGCAAAAGATTTTGATGCCAATGGATCAGTGGATCCCGTGAGTTTTGCTTTCTACAAATCTAAAATAGGCGGGGATTATCAGTCCTATCCTTCTCATTTTTGGGATGACCTTATTGGTCAAAGCCCAATGTTTAGACGAAAATTTGATCGCTACAAATACTTTGCTTTGAGTACTGAACAAACCTTTTTTACCGAAGAGGAAAAGAAAGATGCGCGCATTTTAACAGGAAATTACGATCGATCAGTTTGGGTGGAGAATTTGGGGAATGGAAAGTTTACCCTTCATGAATTGCCTTGGCAAGCGCAATTAGCTCCCATGTATGGGATGCAAGTGGAAGATGTTAATAAGGATGGGTTTCTAGATCTGGTTCAAGTAGGTAATGATTACGGCAATGAAGTATTTATTGGTAGGCTTGATGCAGCCTTAGGTTGGGTATTTCTTGGAAATGGCAAGGGTAGCTTTACAGCTGTTTCAGCAAAAAAAAGCGGATTTATAGTTCCTGGAGATGCCAAAGCCTTGGTCAAACTTATTAGGCCTGGAGGGAATCCGTTATACATTGCATCTCAAAACCGATCCAAATTGCTGGCCTTTACGGCAATTCAACAAGATCAAAGAGTTTTAAAAGTCCCTTTTGATGCAATGGCCGTAGAACTTATTTTGGAAAATGGAAAAAAACAGCGAATTGACACGAGTTTTGGGGCAGGTTTTGGATCTCAATCTAGTCGTTCCATTCACTTGCCTAGCGGTGTCAAATTGGTGTCAAAAATCAATTATAAAGGCGAAGTTAGTTCCTTAAAACTCCCTAACTAAATTAGCGATACAAGGCTCCAGGTTGTGCTTGGCATAGGTCTTCTAGTAGGTCAGCAACCTTGTCAGTTACGTCTTCGAAATAGCGCTTTCCTTTTTCTGGGGAAGCCTTTTTTGGATTTCCGATGCCAGTATCTTCAGATACTTCTGACCATTTTCGCTCTGCCCAAGCCCATTTTTCACGAATTCCACGGATAACTGATTTTTTTTCAGTTCCATCGCCTGCTTCAGATAAGGGAGCGACGAGTTCTGGGTGTAAATGCTGAATCAAAGAGGTTTCCATCTCATCGGCGTGGTCCCCTCCTTCTTCAAAATACGCGGATTTTTCCAGTGCCTGAAACCAATTGCAGGTAAATAGGAGCATATCAGGGTACTTCAAACCTAGTTCCCGAAGCATGGGCTGAAAGTTGTTGCCTCCATGGCTATTCAAGATTAATAATTTTTTGAGGCCCTGTCGTTGAAACACCTCGATCAGATCCTTAAGCAAGAGAAGTTGGGTGCTAGGATGTACATTGAGATCTAGGTAGATGTCTGATTGGCCTGTGTTTACGCCAAAGGGGACTGTGGGAAGTACAACTACTTTATTGCCTTTTTCCCAGGCTTTTCGTGCTCCTTCTGCAGCAATGGCATCTGCTTCGTAGATATCGGTACCATAAGGCAGGTGGTAATTGTGTGCTTCAGTGGCTCCCCAAGGTAAAACGGCAAGCTCGTAGCGAAAAGTTTGGAGTGATTTCCAGCTAGCTTCTTTCAGGATGTAGGGTCTCATGGATTTGTTGGGAGATTTGATGAAAGGAAGGAGTAAATTGGTGTAAAATTGATAATTTGTCTTCCAGATTCTAAAGTACAACCCATGTCGCAAAGAAGAAAGTTTATCAAGCAATCCTTGTTGGGCTCGGCCCTATTGATTCCTGGGCTATCCACCCTTAAGGTAGAAGCATCTCCTATCAAAAAAAATGTAGGCACCAAACCAATTATCCTTTCCACCTGGAATCATGGAGTCCCTGCCAATGCGGATGCATGGGCGAAACTTAAGGAAACGGGGAGTATTTTGGATGCAGTGGAAGCAGGAGTGCGAAATACGGAGTTGGACATGGAAAATCTATCCGTAGGATTGCAAGGCCTACCTGATCGGGAAGGAATTACTACCTTGGATGCTTCCATTATGCTGGGAGACGGATCTTGTGGTTCGGTAGCTTTTGTCAGACAAGTCAAGCATCCCATTTCGCTCGCAAGAGCAGTGATGGAGAAAACCCCACACGTGATGCTCGCAGGTGAGGGGGCACGTCAGTTTGCTATTGCACAAGGTTTTCCTATGGAAGAAGAAAAATTAAGTCCCAAAGCGCAGGTTGAATACGATAAATGGAAAGTAACTAGCCAATACAAACCGATCATCAATGTGGAAAATCACGACACCATCGGAATGATTGGATTGGATGCTTCGGGGAAATTGGCAGGTAGCTGCACCACCAGTGGGCTGGCCTACAAAATGCATGGTAGGATAGGGGATAGCCCAATCATTGGAGCTGGGCTATTTGTTGACGATGAGGTAGGTGCTGCCACGGCAACTGGACTAGGAGAGTCAATTATCCGAATCTGCGGTAGCTTTTTAATTGTAGAGTTGATGCGTCAGGGGAGAAGCCCACAAGAAGCCTGCGAAGAAGCTGTACGCAGGTTGGTGGCTAAAAATAAAAATATCAAGGATATTCAAGCAGGTTTTTTGGCCATCAATAAAGAGGGCGAAGTAGGTGCTTTT
>JALRIY010000227.1 GCA_023255285.1 Algoriphagus sp. | reverse complement strand
AGTATTTTTGCAGGCTCTTTTTTAGCAAACTGGCAAAATGAGTTCCGCTGGGAGGTGTTGGTATTGGCCTCCTTAACTACAGTATTTCTTCAAATCTTATCCAACTTGTCAAACGACTATGGTGATACCGTTCATGGAGCTGATTCCTCTTCACGTAAAGGTCCGATTCGAGCAGTTCAATCGGGATTGATTTCCCTTCCCGAGATGAAAAGGGCTATGGTTCTTTTTGCTGGCTTATCCCTTTTTTCAGGAACTTCGTTGATTTACCTTTCTCTTCCCGATTGGCCTTATTTTTTAGGTTTCTTAGCAGTGGGCCTTCTTGCTATTTGGGCAGCAATCCGCTATACCTCTGGCACAAACCCCTATGGGTATGTTGGTTTAGGAGATATTTCTGTATTTCTTTTTTTCGGACTAGTAGGCGTCTTTGGCACATTCTTTTTACACAGCCTGCAGGCCAATCCTTTGGTCGTATTAATTGCATGTTCGCTAGGATGCTTCAGCACTGCAGTTCTTAATATCAATAATATTCGTGATATCGACTCAGACCAACTTGCAGGTAAGCGTTCCATTCCTGTTCGAATTGGAAAATCGAGAGCAATTACCTACCACTGGACCTTAATTGCGGTAGCCTACGCCTGTTTACTTGCTTTTGCTGGACTAAGCCAAGCTTATGGATCATTTTTAGCAGTTGTTTCTTTGCCATGGATGATACACATGGGTATTGGCCTACAAAACGCAACTTCTGCTGAAAAAACAGATCCTTACCTCAAGCAAATGGCACTTAGTACCTTACTTTGGACACTTCTATTTGGAATTGGACTCCTAATTTTTTAAAGGTAACTAACAAACGAAAGTCCTGTATTCTCGCGTTTAGTTATTGTGCCTTGACTATCTAAAAGCAGAAAAAATGATCCACATTCTTATTCCTTTTGATTTCTCGCAGCGTGCTTTAGAAGCACTTGAATTTGCTACCAAACTGTCTTTTAAATACGACTCATTACAACTTACCCTGTTGCATGTAGTCGAATACCCCTTAAATGTAAGTGTTGGGACTTTAGGAGGTGGAATTGATCCACTAACTGATTACCAACACCAAGTTTATTTCAAAGAGTTGACAGCTCTTCGAAAAGTTGAATTGGATAAACTAAAGAAACACTATCTATCTCAAAATTTTCAACTTAACACGCGTATTGAAATTGGAGTCGTATTCAGAGAAATCTCTCAAGTAATTGAGGAACTTCAGCCAGACCTAATTGTCATGGGATCCTCTGGAGCTGCTGGTTGGGAAGAAATTTGGATTGGAAGTACCACTGAAAAAGTAGTACGTACTGCCCCCTGCCCAGTACTTACCATTAAGGGAGCCACAGACCCTCGACAAATAAAAAAAATTATTTTTGCATCCAACTTCATAGGAATTACAAAGGAAGTTGCTGCACGAATCAAAAGCATGCAACACTTATTTGATGCCAAATTTCATTTTGTGTATGTAAATACCCCAGGAGAATTTAAATCCACAAGAGAAGTTAGTACTCAAATTTCAAATTTTATGGAGGAATTTCATTTTGAAAACCTTCCTTATGAAATTTACAATTCCCTAACTGAAGAAGCTGGAATCTTGGAGTTTGCTTCAGATATTGGGGCAGATTTGATTGCAATGACCACCCAGGGTAGAACAGGTTTCCTTCATCTTCTTACCGGAAGTATTGCAGAAGATGTGGTAAATCACTCGAATAGACCCATTTGGACCTTAAAAACGCCGGAGGCAGACCGGAAATAAAAAATTCAAATTGAGTAGAACTTTATGAGTAAAAAAAACAACGATTGGAAAAAAAGAGATGGGATTGTATTCTCTACTGCTGATTCCTTTGACTACCAATTTGGGGAAGAAGAAGTGGCTAGTTCCCTTCCCGCTTCCCAGCAAAAATTACGGATACTCTTGGATAAAAAATCCAGAGCAGGAAAGCAGGTTACTCTGGTGGAAGGATTTATAGGCTCGGAAGAGGATTTAAAAGAACTCGCAAAACTTCTGAAAAATAAATGTGGTGTCGGGGGATCAGCCAAAGAGGGCGAAATATTGATCCAAGGAGACCACCGGGATAAGGTACTACAAGTATTGATACAGGCAGGATATGGAGCAAAGAAAGCGGGTGGGTAAGCTACCTCCCTATTGGCTGTTTCAACTTCGCCTCTTTCCCTGGGTCCCCTACCTACTTTACCAATCCAAGCAGGCTCATAAATCCAGCCCAAAGCTTCCTGCACAATCCTCACTTCTCACCTTAGGAAAAGGAGAAAATCACATCCTCTTACTCGGAGAATCAACGGTAGCAGGAGTAGGTGCTAGTTGCTCAGACCTTTCGCTTGCAGGAAATTTTTACCAACTACTTGGTGAATCCTATCAAATTGAATCTATTGGGAAAAAGGGTTTACGTGTCAAAGATGCTCTTTCTTTGTACTACCAACAAAGGCAAGTACCCGTCCCAAAATCAAAAGGAATCATCCTTTTTTTAGGAGCCAATGATTGTTTTCTTTTAACGAGTCCAATTGCATTCAAGGAAGAAATAGAAACTTTGATTCATCAAATTCAAAAGGCTACTAATGTCCAATGGATTTACTTAGCTGCGATCCCACCAGTTCATCTTTTCCCAGCTTTTTCAAAAAGAATGTCATTCTTTCTTCAAAAGCAACGAAATTATTTGCAAGCTGAACTTGAAAAAATTGCTGCTAAAAATTCAATTGTGATTTACCAGGAAATTCCAATGAACCTACAACCTGAATTCTTTTCTGAAGACGAAATACATCCTTCAGATTTGGGTTATCAAAAAATAGCGGAACTAGTGGTAGAAAAACTAAGCTTTACTCCACTAAATACGCCTTAGTATTACTTTGTACCTTCAATATCTTCAATCAACTCCGCATACCAGCTTTCTCCATATTTACGAACAAGGGCTTCCTTGAGAAAAATATACAGGGGTACTTGAAGACTTTTGCCCAGCTGGCAAGCAGGATCACAAATGTGCCAGCGATCGTAATTCAACGCATCGTATTGGTCGTACTTGGTTACTCGGATGGGATATAGGTGGCAGGATGTAGGCTTTTTCCAAGAAATTTTACCGTCTAAGTAGGCTTGTTCAATTCCACACTTCAAGATTCCTCTTTCATCATAAAGCGCATAGGCACACTCCCGATTATCTCCAAGTGTAGGCGTACCCTTATCACCATCTTTGTCAATTACCCAAGTACCTTGTGCCTCTATCACGCTTCTTCCCTCTTCTGTGATGTAATCTTTGACTATCGGATAAATCTGCTCTAGAATTCCAGTTTCTTCATCTTCTAAAGGTGCTCCTGCATCTCCCTCGACGCAACATGCTCCTTTACAGGCCTCTAAATCACAGACGAAAAAATTTTCTTTGATGTCATCAGACAAAACTACATTTCCAACTAAAATCATGGGAGACTATTTTTTCAAAGATAGAAAGATTAGCGGCTAGGGAAAAGTCAACAATAGGACAAAAAAGAACCGCTCCTTTCGAAGCGGCTCAACCCAGCACTATGAAGAAGGGCGGAAAGCCCTCAGGAATACAACTAGATACCTAGAAAAAAGTTTTTGCAAAA
>JALRIY010000226.1 GCA_023255285.1 Algoriphagus sp. | reverse complement strand
AAGGCATACTCTACCAAAGTAGAATCTTTCAAATCCTTGACCGCTTTCAAGAAATTGGCTTTGTCCATCCAATACAAGTTGAAGTTTTTCACATACACCACCTTGGAGGAGTCTGGAGCAATATTGGCCCATGCAAGACGCGCAGGCTCCTTTACAGTTTCGATTTCTTTGAGTTGCTGAGAAATTAAATTAAATTGAAAGGTATGCACCTTCTTCTCTAGGGAATCTTTCGCATTCTTATTTTTTGCTTTTAACTCAGCCCAATCCTTTTTAAGCACGTCAGCTGTACTTTTAACTGTGAATTGGAGCGTGTTTTCATCACTGAGCAACCTCATGTTGTCCAATTTGAGGTGCTGCCCATCAAAGGGATTTTTGACAGCCTGAGTAAGTTCTGCTGCAAGTTTGTCCGCATCAAAAAGCGGAGACTTGGTTCGTCTCACTGGATCAACAAGCACCCATTTCTTCCCTTGGGAAGTTTCGTATTCGTACCAAAAACGATCTGATTTTTTCATCCAATGCGGATCGACACTGGTGGAAAAAATCATTTTCTTCACTTTTTCAGGGGAAAACCGAGCTGCTAACTCGTAATTTCCTTTGGAAACAAATTCTTGGCCGGTACTTGAAAATCCGATATGCAGGCACGCGAAAAGGAAAAGTATTTTTTTCATAGATTAGAGAAATTACAAGACCAAGCTAGGTGTTGAGGGTGATTTTGGCACGACCGCTTGAATAAATTTTGCGGAAATAAGTCAACTGAGACACGCCAAGTGAATGGACACTCATCCTGATTTTTAATCTTTAGTTAACTTATTTTTAATCTATGTGAAATAAAATTTTGTATTGAATACAAAAGCATAACATTTCAAACACAATCAGGTGACTTATAGTACAGAATTTGGGAAGCAAAACTACTTGCGTGAAGACCCACTACAAAACCATCATCGTTTCGGATGTTCACTTGGGAACCAAGGGCTCCAAATCTAAAGAAATTGCACGATTTCTTAAACAATTCCACTGCGACAACCTCATCCTAAATGGGGATATCATCGATGGCTGGCAACTAAAAAAATCTGGGAGTTGGAAGCGGAAACACACTCGCTTTTTCAACCGTGTTCTCAAAATGATGGAAAATCAAGCAACAAAAGTCTACTACTTAAGAGGAAATCACGACGATTTTCTGGATCAAATACTTCCAATACAAATCGGGGAACTACATATTTTAGCAGATATGACTTACGAAAGTCATGGAAAAACGTACTTTATTACCCACGGAGATGTATTTGATAGTATCACCACCAACTTACGTTGGATTGCCTATTTGGGTGACGTTGGGTACACCTTTTTGCTTTGGCTCAACCGTGTCGTCAATTACTACCGCATGAAAAATGGACTTCGCTATTTTTCACTTTCACAATATGTGAAAGGAAAGGTAAAACAAGCAGTTTCCTACATTGATGATTACGAAACCGAATTGGCCAAAGTAGCCAAGGCGAGAGGTTGTGACGGAATTATTTGTGGTCACATTCACAAACCTGAAAACCGAATGATTGATGGTATCCACTACCTAAATTCAGGAGATTGGGTAGAAACCATGAGTGCTTTGGCAGAAGATCATGAAGGAAACTGGGAACTAATCTATTTCAACGAGATAGATTTCAAAAGAACTTCCAGCCAAGTGGACTATGTACTTCCACAAAATTCGGAGATTACAACAAAATTTCCGCTTCCAGAGGTTGCTTTTACGGGAATTCAGGAAGAAGAACTTTCCACTCGCCCTATCCACCTGTAAATCATGCGGTTCTTATTTTTGATCCAGGGGGAAGGTAGAGGTCACCTAACACAAGCCTTATCGTTTGCTGCTATCCTAAGGAAGGAGCAACAAGAAGTGGTCGGCGTGGTGGTAGGAAAAAGTCCAAGACGCCAGCTCCCAGATTTTTTTATACAAAAAATTGACTGCCCAATTACCGCTGTAGAGAGCCCAAATTTTGAAACTGATGGGCTTGAAAAAAAGATATTGCTTGGGAAAACAATCCGAAAGAATCTACTCAAACTCCCAACCTATTGGACGAGTTTGCAAAAAGTTCACCAAGTGATCCAACAAGAACAGCCCGATGTGGTGGTAAATTTTTACGAGCCCCTGGGAGGACTTTACTCCCTTTTTTTCAATACAAAAGCAGTATTTTGGGCTATCGGACACCAATACTTGGAGCGGCATCCAGAGTTTACCTTTGCCCCAAATAGAGGCTTAGAGAAAATTCTTTTTCGATTGCATACCCGGCTCACTGCTTGGCGAGCTGCCGAACATTTGGCACTTTCTTTTTTACCTAAAATGGACTACAATGGTGTTCGGGTAGTACCTCCACTGCTTCGCCAAGAAATCAAAACACTTGAGGTTAGCCTGGGGGATTTTTACTTGACCTATATGGTGAACCCTGGGTATGCAGAAGAGGTAATTACCTTTGCAAAAAACAATCCAAGCGTTCAAATCAAAGCGTTTTGGGATAAAAAAGGAGCTGCCAAAATTGAATTCCCTCTTCCAAACTTGCAATTCAATCAAGTGAATGATCAAGCATTTTTGGAAGCTATGGCGGGGTGCAAAGGATTGCTGTGTACAGCGGGCTTTGAATCTGTCTGCGAAGCGATGTATTTGGGAAAACCTGTGGTCATGGTACCCGTAGCAGGACAGTACGAGCAAGCCTGCAATGCCTTGGATGGAGAACTTTCCAGTGCAGGTAAAAAAGCAGATTTTTTCGATTTTGAACTCTTAACCACACTTACCTATCCGGACCCCTCTCAGACGGAATCTTATCAAAAATGGACTGAAAGCTGGCCTTCTATACTTAGAAAACTGGTCTACCAACTAGAATCCGAACCAAGAGGAGACCAGTCCGAATTAGTTTACGTTAGCAATTAAGACTATTTCGTTCTTCTTGAGTTAGGTCTTCAAATCTTCTATAAATCACTTTTCCGTCCACCTCAAGTTTTGCATAGGGAAATGAAACTTTTTTAATTTTTTTTCGCTCCTCTTGACTCATTTTAAAATAGAGCTGATCCAACTGATTTGCTTCCATTCGAAGGACCTCAATTTCTTGAACACTTGGTAGGGAGAGATTTCGTTTGGTATTAATTTTTACTTGATACTTTCCATACAAGAAGCTGTACCTGGCTACCAAATCCGTGTCATTTGATGAAGGCTCATCATTCGAACTCACAAAATTCATAGGCCCACCTTGGGACAAGGAAATGACTGTTGGCTTAGATTGATTCTCTGCATGGTCCTCTGGCATCATCTGGCTTCCCCCAAGATAAATTCCTGCAAAAATAACTAGTACTGAAAAAACAAGGGCTATTCTTGAATTATTGCGAAACGGAGAAGGATTTTTCATGACTATAGAGCGAAGGATTAGACAAAATAAACTCTTGATCAAAAATAATTTTTTTTAAATCATCCGATAGTTAAAACCTGAGAAAATTAACTTAGGATAGATTGTATGCAACCGGTTGATTTTTTTAATTGGAGCCAAAATTTGAGAAAAAACCTAATCCTAGTGTTTTTCAAGGTTATTTTTTCTAAGTAAATGAGTCTTGCTATGCGGCATTCTGCATTGAAAATGATAATTTCACCA
>JALRIY010000225.1 GCA_023255285.1 Algoriphagus sp. | reverse complement strand
GAAAACGAGGTACTTGAGGAAACAGCGGAAGAAGAGGTAGTCCTTGAGGAAGAAGAATACCAATTAGATGAACTTTCTGCTGAGGGAGAAGAATATCAAGAACATGAGGAAGAAGATCAGACGGAAGAAGATTTTTCTGAGGAGGAAGTAGACGAAGTCATTCCTAACCAAGAAATACAAGCAGAGTCTGACCCCATGCATGAGGCCCCTCCTTCCGAGGAAATAGATGAGAAGAAAGAGATTAGGGGCGATAATGGAACTGGATCGTTTTTTGACCAATTTGACTAATGGGAAAAGTATTGTTGGAAGGCATGGAGTTTTTTGGATACCATGGTATGTATCCGGAAGAGCGCGTGCTCGGTAACCGATTTTTAGTAAACTTGGAACTCGATACCGACTTTGAAGACGCGATGCTTACAGATCGAATCGAAGGAACGGTAGATTATGCCCATCTGTACCAATTGGTGAAGTCTCGGATGGAAAATAGAGTCCAATTGCTTGAACATCTAGGGTATGGGATCATTCAGGATATTCGTATCGCTTATCCTCAAGCAAGTCAAATTCGCATTACCCTCAAAAAACACCAGCCTGCCATCGGGGGATTAGTGGACTTTTCGGGCGTGACCGTTTCCTATCCAGAAGATTTTTCCTGAATAAGTCGTGTATACCCGAGCGGAACTCTCGAAAATTCGAACGGAATTTTGGATTGCTTTTGGACAATACATGAAGCCTGTGCCAAATTCCTATGGGAGAAGAACCAATTGGCCCAATTACAAGACTGGGGTAAAGGATATTTATTTCCGGATGCGCGCGGAGCGTGAATTTGCCTCCATTGGAATTGAATTGGGACATACAGATTTAGAAATGCAGGAATTAGTTCTCGATCAATTTGGGCATCTAAAAAAGATTCTAGAAGGATGCCTGAAGGAGAGTTGGGTCTGGAAGTTGCATGTAGAAAATGAGATGGGGCAATCCATTTCCAAAATTGAATGTGTCTTGGAAGGGGTGAATGTGCTTGATTCCAATGACTGGCCAAAAATCATCTCTTTTTTAAAGCCTCGAATAATTGCATTAGATGCCTTTTGGGATCAGGTGAAGCCTGGATTTGAGGATTTTTAATTGGATTATCCGTAAGGTTTCCATGGCTCAATCAGTTTCGCATTCACTCCGAAAAATCGGCTAAAGTCTATAGACCACGGTCCACCGCTCATTTAATTAAACTTCAAAAAATATTTTCTTGTAATTAAGCAACAAATCCTTTTTTCAAATTTGATTTATCCATTCGCTATCAAAGATCGTGTCGCTTGGGAATTTCTGGATTGATAAAAGTAAAGCCCCGGGCCTCGTCTCCCTCAAAGAAATCAATTTGCATGCCCATCAAGAACATGTAATGTTTTTTCTCAATTAGTACAGGAATATCGTGTATTGCAAATTGTTGATCTTCTGGCTTTGCAGTATCAAACCCAAGGGAATAGGACATTCCTCCACAACCCCCACCTTTGACCCCTACACGAAGAAAATAGTCTTCCGGGATGTTTTTGGTTGCCAAGATGTGTTTGATTTCGCTAGCTGCCTTGGGAGTAATGGCTATGGGGATCAACATGGACTAAAAAGCAACTTATAAAGAATTAAGTTCAATGAGTTATACAAAATTAGCCGATTTTGCAGTTTTATAGCAATTTAGAAATACAGATATTCGAATTAAAATTTGAACATGGACTACCTACTAGAACTTTTGAAAATCTTACTTCCAGCAGCAGCCGTCTTGTATGGCATGTACTTGGTGGTCGTTTCTTTTCTATCCAAAGAACAAGAGAAATTAAAATTGGAATTGAAAACCCAAAATCAACAGGTAGTTCTTCCCATTCGACTGCAAGCAGCAGAGCGCCTTTGTTTATTGTTGGAGCGGATAACTCCTGCTCAAGTGATACGTAGAGCCACTCCTGGACAGTTTTCGGCGGATGAGCTCCATCACCACTTGATTTCGGAGATTAGAGAAGAATTTAACCACAATGCGAGTCAGCAAGTTTATTTTTCAGAAGATACCTGGGATGCAGTGCGAATTGCTGTCGAGGAGGTGATCTCTCGAATCAATGTAAGCCGGCAGCAAGTTAACGATTCAGCTACGGGCATAGACTTGGCGAAAGTCATCTTATCCCAAGCATTTGACCGGAAAAATGATCCCATTGCCTTGGCTATTCATAAGGTAAAAGCAGAGGTAAGTCTTTATTTTTGATTGGTCAGAAGTATTTCAGTCGGCTGAAGTAGACCATCACCTTTTCACTGAAAATCCTTCCTGAACCAAATTCCCCTGGTCTAGGTTTTCCTAGTCAAATTTGAATCCATGAAATCCCTGAGTTTTCCCATTACATCAGCCCTAGTAGACGGAGGGTTTACCTATCCTGAATTTGTTCAGTTCACCGAACAGCTTGTTCAAGAAAACCGGACTACAGGCGCTAATCAAAGTGAGGAGTACCTAGGCTATACGCGATTGAATCTGCAGCGCATGGGGCGATGGAATAAGACAAGCAAGGTGTCATGTCCCCTAGAGCTACTGATGCACAAAATCAATAAGCCACAAATCTGGCTCTTGATCACCGAAGCCTGGTGTGGAGATGGAGCTCAATCCATTCCTCATTGGGCTAAACTTGCAGCGCTCAATCCGCTTATTTCTTTAAAAATTGTTCTTCGGGACGAACATCCAGAGTTGATGGATGCCTACCTGACCAATGGAGCTAGATCCATCCCTAAACTCATCGCAATTTCGGCAGACTTGCAGCAAGAATTATTTACCTGGGGACCTAAACCCCAATATTTGCTAGATAGGCATGTGGCCTATAAGCAAAATTCCGAGGGGCTTTCCTATCAGGAATTTAAGGAGCAGATCCATCTTTGGTATGCCAAAAACAAACAGAAAGATCTGGAAAGTGAAATGTATCCATTAATTTCTTCAACTTTGATTCCATGACTATAGCCTTATTATCAGGGACCTCTGGATTGGTAGGGATGCAGCTTTTGCATCAACTCCTTCGCGATGCTGCCTATACCTATGTAATCAGTGTAGGCCGCAGGGTGTTGGCCTTAAAACATGAAAAATTGATTCAGTTGGAAGGGGATTTACATGTATTATGCACATGGGACTGGGCCAATCAAATCAATGCTCAATCTTTGGGAGGAGCCTATCAGCCGCTGGTAGCAGCCATCTCGGAACAAAAAGTAACCATCCACGCCTTTTCCAGTTTGGGTACTACCATCAAGCAGGCAGGCTCGAAGGAGCAGTTTTTTGCAGTAGATCATGATTTGGTCCTTGAATTTGCTGGCTGGGCCAAGCAGTTGGGTGCCTCCAAGTTTCTCTACGTTTCTGCCATGGGCGCTAATCCTACATCCTCGATTTATTACAATCGGGTCAAAGGTCAGACAGAAGAAGATTTAAAAGGGCTGGGATTCTCTTTTTTGGGCATATTCCGTCCTTCTTTATTATTGGGGACTCGGCATGAGTTCCGTTTTGGCGAACAGGTAGCCATGATTTTCATGGCACCGCTGACGTGGATGAAGTTGGGTGGAAATATTCGACCCATTCGAGATCATGTAGTTGCCAAGTCCTTGGTACAGGTAGCTCTCAAGGAAAATTCAACTCATGTGGAAGTTTTTTTATCAAAAA
>JALRIY010000224.1 GCA_023255285.1 Algoriphagus sp. | reverse complement strand
ACTGTTGGAGCTACAAAAGAAGATTGCCAAGCAAATTCACCCTGCCATCTGTAAGAAAGGGCAAAACCCAAATTCTTGACAACTTCACGGTTTGCAAAGTTTACTACATAGCGGTATTCAGGAGTATTGAAAGAAGGCTGGAAACCAGTAACTGCCAGTTCATCCAGATTTTGAAGGGTGTTGTACGACACATTACCACCAAGTGTATAGTTTTTAGGTAAACGATAATCTGCACCTAAAGCCCATCCCCAAGACTTAATAATCTCTGTTCTATTTACCGGCATAGAAAAAATATTTCTTGAACTAGAACTCAACAAATTGAGTCCAAGTGCCGAAGCAGGATTTGATGGATTAAAGTTTTTGTCTTGTACTAAAACCTGACCTCCAATGAAATTCTCAAAGCTATTAAAATAAGCATAAGCATCAATCAATAGTTTGTTTGAAAATAATCCCTTGTAACCAATCTCATAGGATTTAACAATCTCAGGCTGAAAGGTGGATGGTTCGTATGCAACAAGCTTATCTTTTGCTGCCGCTGCCGCATTTGCTGGTACCAATTGTGCAGCAATTACAGGAACGATGCTAGGTACCAAGGCTGCAATAGCGGCAGGTGCCTGAGCAGCTGGAATTAATCCTGCTAGGACTTGTTGAGTAACTATTGACGTAGCTTGAGTAATCGCTAATTGTGTAGCTTGTGCAATAGATGCTTGATACACTGGAGAAGAAGGTTGAGTACCTGCCAAAACAGCACCACCAAAGCTTGTGACCGTAGCAAGTGAATAAACAGGGTTACCAGAGAAATTATATCGATCTCTAAACAAAGGAAGTCCGCCAATCAAGCGTGCCTGAGGGGTGACTAAGTCAATGTATTGATCCTGTGTAGTTGGCATTCTAAAGCCAGTCTGGTATGAAGCACGGAAATTGTGATTACCTGCTGAATATACTCCCGAAATACGAGGTGAAACTTGGCCTTCAAAGTTTTCATTCTTATCGTATCGGGCAGAAGCGGTTAACCTAAATTTATCATTAAATAAGGATTTTGCACCTTGTATATAACCACCAAATTCATTGATAGAGAATTCATCTCCATTTTCATCGGTTGCAAACAATGTTTTTTCAGAATTTAGTTGGTAGGTCCTGAAGTTTGCTCCAATTACAAAATCAGCCCACTTAACTTCTGTAAACTGGTAAGATCCTTCCACGTGGTATAGGTTTGTTTTGTCTACAAATTTTGCACCTACACCTGTTGCATCACCTGGAATAGGTTTATTGACCACTGTATTCTTTGCAGCATCAAATGCTGCTGTACCTGGCACCAATCTTCCTTGATCTGCAAATGCTCTAGCAGCATCGTGCGCCATTGCATTGTCCATTCCTCCAGCTCTAGCTTGAGCAAATGCTCCGACATACTGAGGAAACCATAAGGTACTTGGCTTCCAAGCCTCATTGATTCCTTGCGCTGCAATACCTACTGCAAAAGCATCTCCTGAACGTTCCTGAGTTGTGTATCCTCTTAAGAACCAGTTCGCTCCTTTCAATTCAGCCTTGTATTGACCCAATTTGAAATTAGCAATGGAGTAACGATCTGCACCCGTATAAACTGTAGTACCAAAACCATAATTACCTTGAATAATGGCTTCTACTCGGTCATTTATTCTGTAATGCAATGCAGCGTTTAGCTTTAATGATTTAGTCCCATAATCAGCTAAATCAGATTCTCTATATCCTGTTCTGGATACAAAAGTTTGAGGAATCAAGGGAAGGAGAGCAGCAGGTAGTACACCAGCAGTAACCATTCCTTGAGCTATAGAATTCATGTTTACATTGGTCTCATCCCCGTAGATGTTTACACCATTGTATCCAGGATTGGAGTTTCGATTACCGTTCTCAATGGTTGAGGAATTCAATAGTGATTGATCTCTGAAATCATTTGCTTGCCAGTCATCTGCCTTCAAATAGGATACATTTACTTTAAAGGCAAGCTTATCACTTATAGCCTTGGCATAGCGAGCACTGAAATCATAAAACCCAGTTGCTTGAGTAGTTCTGTTTTCTTGGTCCATCAAGCCTGTTCTAACATTCATGGACAATCCCTGGTATTGGAAAGGATTTTTGGAGTTCATCAAAAGAATACCGTTGATCGCATTTGGCCCATAAAGTGCTGAAGCAGCACCTGGAAGCAATTCAACGCTTTCCAAATCTAATTCTGAGATACCTACTATGTTACCTACAGAGAAATTAAGACCAGGAGCTTGGTTGTCCATTCCATCGATCATTTGTACCGTTCTTACGTTACCGTTCGCATTGAAGCCTCTGGTGTTGAATGATTTAAATGTCAATGATTGCGTACTCATTTCTACCCCTTTCATGTTGTTAAGGGCATCGTAGAAACTCGCTTGTGGAACATCTCTGATAGCGATGATGTCCATTTTTTCAACAGAAACGGGAGATTTGAGGATGCTTTCTTCTACTCTCGAAGCGGAGATAACGACTTCTTGTCCTAGGATGGTTGATTCACCTAATTCTACTGATAGATTAGAGATTCCTCCCGTGATTTCAACTTCCTTAGAACCGAAACCCACCATGGAGAAAACCAAGGTGAATGGAGGCTCCTGATTTACGTTTAGAGTAAATTTACCCGATAAGTCAGTAATCGTTCCAATTACTTTTCCTTTTACGAGGATGTTTACCCCTACCAATGTTTCTTTAGTATCCGCATCTGTGACTGTACCGGAGATGGTAGTCTGGGCTAGTGCAATAGAGGTGCCCAAAGAAAGGAAAACCACTAAGGAAAGTACTGAGCCCCAGATTTTTCTGGTAAAATTTTTCATAGGCTAATTTTGTAAAATAGTTAAGATGGTTGTTGAATCTGGTATCAACCAGTTCAATTATTCGAAATTTATGTTAAAAAGGTAATTTTCTATCGTTTTCTGATAAAAAAAATAATTGATCCCATTTCTATTTTTTTCTCTATTTATTAAAAAAGGTAGTTTTTATTTATAATTTTTAATAAAATGAAAATATTAATGAATTATTATTTGAGTTTCGACAATTGGATTGCCAAAACAATAATTAGTATTTAGTGCAAAATCATTTAAAATTCATCTAGCACAAGTTAATTACAGTCAAACATTTGATTAAAGTCCTTTTTTGTTTTCTTCATTGACATGCTTGACCAAACGGTCACACAAGTCCTTTATTTCTTCTGACATATATTCATCCCCAGTGCTATTAAGAATGGTTTGTGCCATTCCTCCCAAGATATCGATGTAAAATCGTTTCATTTCTACAACAGACATGTCTTCTGTCCAAAGGTCAATTCGTAGCGTTGAATGATTTAAATTATCCCAAACATTCAAACTAATGCTCTTTGTGGCTTCTAATTCTTCTCCTTCCTTATCTGATGCGTCCCAATGAATGACTTTGGGTAAGTTGGATTCGTCCAATTCAATTTGAAAGTTGATTTCTGATTTTTTCATAGTAATGGTAAATAGTAATCGTTTACTGCCTAATTAATCAAAGGTGATTTCTTTAACATCACGGTTAACAATCAATCTGCCGGCGGTTTTTTCTTTTATTTCTTCAATTGATAAAAAGTATTTATCTGCTGAAATTATTCAAAAAATTTTTGAAAACTCTCAAAACTCTAAACAAAATAATGTAAAAGTTT
>JALRIY010000223.1 GCA_023255285.1 Algoriphagus sp. | reverse complement strand
TCTGGTTTAGCCAAAGGGATGCGTTTTTCATCGAAATGATCGTCCCGCCGCGGCTTACCCAATCTTTGATGTGATCGACTTGCCCTTCGGAAAACGATCCATAATTGCCAGAAGGAAGAATAAGCGTATTGTAGCCATGCAGGTTGAGTCGGCCAAATTGCTCCACATTCACCTTGGTAATAGGCATACCGATTTGGTGATCCAAAAGGTTCCAGATTTCTCCTGCTTCGGCTGCATTGATTCCGGTACCTACTACAAGGACGACCTTGGGATGCTGTACAGCTGACACGCTATTGGAACCAAGGTCAATCCCGCTTAGATTCAAGCCAGTTTGAACGGAATAGACCTTCTGTCCATTCTTTTGAGCCAAGGTTTTGAGCTGCTTTACAACTTCGGCTTTGGAAAGGAATTGAAAACCCATAGGAATCATCAAGGTACCCCGTGTAAAGTCTACTTTTCCATCTTGGGTTTGGGAGGAGAAGTTTTGGTGCAGCGCTTCTACATGCACCCCAGCTTTCTGAAGTTCAAATAGGAGTTTGGGGGCATAATAATCTCTCCAGTCAATCAAGTAGGCATACGCATCTCCTTGTGGGAAGGTATGGGAAGGGAGGGATACCTCTTTTAATTCTGCTCCTGCTTTTGCCGTAGGCACAGAAGCGAAAGGCATGCCGTAAGCAGCAGCCATGGTCCAGGCGGAGGCATCGTAGAATACGGAGTCCGCAAAATCGGTTACGTATTCAAACATGGTTCGTACCATCCGGTACTGGGGTTGCTCGGTAGGTACTACCCAAGAGGATCCTTTTATAAATTTTTGTCCAGCTGCACTAAGGTCAGTTGCATTTTCATAGACCTTGATTTTGTGATCTAGCAAGAACTGTAAAAAAAGTCGGTTTCTGCTGGGGTCGGTTTCATCTCCAAACACGTAGTTTTTTGCAAGATCCTTGCTTCCTTCAGCCACGGCACTCGTAAAAAACTCGCGTAGGTACTCATGCATGTAAACTCGATTGTCTAGGGCTGCTTCCATAGTAGCTAGTGAATTCACGACATGGTTGCGGATGGTAAAGGCAAAGGTGATGTCTCCACGTTGGCTTCGCTGTATATGTCCACGGGAACTCGCGGTTTCAAAAACCAATCCCAAACCTCCATGCATGTCGGGGTAAGTAGAACCATATCCAGGGTAGCTATTGTCAAAGACCTCCTTACTCCAATAGAGACTCCCTATTTTGTCCATGTATCTGGCAAAGTATTGGGCAAATTTGGGATTGATGTCGTCGTAATTTTTACGTGGAACCACTGGGTTTTCTGAGCCATAAGGTTTTGTTGGTTCAAAGAAATAGGTGCTATTAGTCCCCATTTCGTGGAAATCTGTAGTCACATTGGGATACCACTGGTGGTACCAAGCAACTTTCACTTTCGATTCCGGATGTGCTAAAGGCAGCCAATCTCGGTTGAGATCAAACCAGTAATGGTTGGTACGGCCTCCAGGCCAAGTTTCGTTGTGTTCTCTATCTAAAGGATCTGCTACAGCAGGGAATCCTTTGTTGGAATTCGCCCAAAGGCTATGTCGATCCCGACCGTCTGGATTGAGAGTAGGGTCGATGTGTACCACTGCATTGACGCGAAGTTGGGTAGCTAACTCTGATTGGGATGCAAGCAACCAGTAGGCGGTCAGCATAGCTGCTTCAGCAGAAGAAGGTTCGTTGCCATGCACGCCATACCCTTGATGGATGATGGATGGCATGTTCTTGATGTCGGGTAAGGGCTGGCTGGGATCAGCAAGTTGCAACTGTTTTTGGCGAACCTGTTCTAGACCGGCGAGATGTGACTCAGAACCGATGGTCAATATTACCTTTGGTCGATGTTCATGCGTATAGCCGATGGTTTGCAATTGAGCCAGGTCACTAACTGCATCTAATTTTTCAAAGTACTTAACGATTAAATCGTAGCGGGTATGCCAATCGCCTATGGGATATCCCAGAAATTGAGAAGGAGAAGGGATATTGGGATTGAATTTCTCTCCAGGAAAGAAATAGTCTTCTTGTCCAAAAGCTGGAATACGAAGAAGAATTCCAAAAATGAGTCCGATAACTAATTTTTTCATAGGTTTTAAATATTTTCAGAAAAGTAGGAAAGGTATAGGGCATTTCCACTAAAAATCCATCAACGGTTTTCAAATACCCAAGATTTTGCATTATTTTAAAACTTAACTTATTTATTCAAACCCAACTTACCCTATGAATCAAAAATTTTTATCCATCGCCGTAGGTGTAGCTAGTCTAGGTTCAGTAACACTAGGCTTTGCGCAGCAAAGTACCACACCACCTCCAATGCCTCCACAGGCCACTGAGTTTTACACGCCAGTACCCCCCAAGGTGACTCCAGGGGCAATGAATCATCAAGCACCGTCTGATGCTATTGTCTTGTTTGACGGCAGCAGTCTTTCCAGCTTTGTCTCTGCCAAAGATGGATCTAGTCCTGCAGCTTGGAAAATTGAGAATGGAGAGTTGGTGGTACAGAAGGGTACAGGGGACATTCAATCAAAACTTGCTTTTGGGGACGCTCAATACCACATCGAATGGTCAGCCCCTACCGAAATCGTAGGGGAAGGACAGGGAAGGGGAAACTCGGGTTTCTTTTTGATGGGCTTGTATGAAGTGCAAGTCCTAGATAGCTACGTAAGTAAAACCTATACAAATGGCCAGGCTGGAAGTATCTACAAACAATACCCACCTTTAGTGAATCCATTGAGAGGCCCAGGTGACTGGAACTACTATGACATCATTTTCAAGGCTCCACGTTTTGATAAAAATGGCATGCTCACATCTCCGGCCACCGTTACGGTGTTGATCAATGGGGTATTGGTGCAAAATAATGTAATCCTCAAAGGTCCTACCGAATACATAGGAATTCCGAATTATAAGGCACATGCGGAGGCTTTACCGATCAAGCTTCAAGATCATGGCAATCCCGTTCGTTTCCGAAATATTTGGGTCAGACCACTTTAATTTTCGTCCACGGCCGACAGTCGACCGTAGACCAAATCACACCATTAACAACAACACTATGACTTCAAGAAGACGATTTATACAAAACACGATGCTGCTCGGCGCAGGTTTGAGCATGCCATCCATTCTTACTGCTGCGGACTTTGGAAGATTTACGCGTAGCATTGGACCGAATGACCAAATCAATTACGGCGTAATTGGCTGTAAGGGGATGGGTTGGTCCAACATGAATGCTCATCTTAAAATCCCACAGGTTAATTGTGTAGCGCTCTGCGATGTAGACCAAACGGTACTTGACCAGCGTACGGAGGATGTATTCAAATTACGCGGAATACGTCCAACGCAGTACAAAGACTACCGAAAAATGCTTGAAAATAAAGACATTGATGTAGTCATCATTGGCACGCCAGACCATTGGCATTGCCTCAACATGGTAGATGCGGTATCCGCGGGTAAGCACGTGTATGTCGAAAAACCCATTGCCAATACCATTGAAGAATGCCAAATCATGGTCAAAGCACAGGAGCGCTACGGCAAGATTGTTCAAGTAGGACAATGGCAGCGCTCTGGTTCGCAGTACGATCAGGCAATTCAGTATGTGAAGTCAGGCAAGCTTGGCCAAATTCGCTTGGTAAAGTGCTGGGCCTATCAAGGCTGGATGAAGCCTGTACCTGTGGTAGCCAACGGGTCAGCACCTGCGGGTGTGGATTACAACATGTGGCTAGGACCTGCTCCGAAACG
>JALRIY010000222.1 GCA_023255285.1 Algoriphagus sp. | reverse complement strand
TACAGGCTTGGCTAGAGGAGCATCCTCGAGAGGCAAAGACCATTGTGGGCAAGGTAATCCTTGCAGCCCAAGCAAGGCATGCTGCTCGCAAGGCCAGGGAAATGGTGCAGCGAAAAAATATCTTAGGTGGTGGTGGTCTTCCAGGAAAATTGGCCGATTGTGCCAACTCTGATCCCACAGTTTGTGAGTTGTACCTCGTCGAAGGGGACTCCGCAGGTGGATCTGCCAAGCAGGGAAGAGATCGGGATTTTCAAGCGATACTCCCACTTAAGGGTAAAATTCTAAACGTAGAAAAGGCACACGAGCATAAGATCTACGATAATGATGAAATTAAAAACATTCTTACTGCGCTAGGGGTAAAGTTTGGAACCATAAATGACGATAAGGAGCTGGATCTTGCTGGACTCAGGTACCATAAAATCATCATCATGACGGATGCGGATATCGACGGTTCTCACATTAGAACTCTCATTTTGACCCTATTCTTCCGTTACATGCGCCCGCTCATAGAGAGGGGCTATGTTTACATCGCTCTACCTCCTTTGTACTTGCTAAAGAAAGGAAAAGATGAGCGGTACTGCTGGACAGAAGAGGAGCGAAAGCAGATGATTTCTGAAATGGCAAAAGAAGGAAAAGAAGATAGCGTTGGAATTCAACGTTACAAGGGTCTTGGAGAGATGAACCCAGAGCAACTCTGGTCTACCACCATGGATCCAAATACGAGGACACTGAAGCAAGTAACTATTGATTCTGCAGCCGAAGCAGATCACTTGTTTAGTATGTTGATGGGGGATGAAGTGGCTCCAAGAAGGGACTTTATCGAAAAGAACGCAAAATACGCCAAGATCGACAGTTAATTTCTGGGGGCTTTTTAGCCCCCTTTTTTTCTTAAAAATGTAAAATACACCAACATAGATTCGTTTATCTCGTAAGATCACCTGAAAAAATAATAAACCTGTATGAAACTGGCAGCAGATAAATACGAACCGACTATTCAAAAAAGTGACCTGATCAGTAGAGATCTGAGTTGGGTGAAATTCAATGAACGAGTCCTTGATCAATCCAAAAAAACGTTTCGAAGCATTTTTGAAAAGTTGAAGTTCTTGGCAATCACCGCATCCAATATGGATGAATTTTTTATGATTCGGGTGGGCTCCTTGTACAATTACCTGGATTATGAAAAAGAGCGGGTCGATTATTCGGGTTTGCGTGAAGAACCATTCAAGGAAAAGTTAATGAAAGAATGCCAGCGGTTTCATGGTGACCAAGAGCAACATTTCATTCAGACAATTTTACCGGAATTGCATCAAGAAGGAATTTCCTTGGTCAACGTATCAAAAATCACCCCAGAAGAGCAAGAAAAAGTAAGGCAATATTTTTTAAAGGCGATCTATCCCATGTTGACGCCTATGGTGTATGATGGCTACCGCACTTTTCCCATTTTGATGAACAAGCTGCTTGTTTTTGGGGTGGTCACTACGAGCCCTGGGGAACGAAAAGACATGAGGAAGATGAGTTTTGTACAAATTCCTGCCAATATTCCTAGATTCTTTGAGATCGAATTGGAAAACTCATTAACTCTGATCCCCATCGAAGAAGTTATCCGAGAAAATTTGATTTCCCTTTTTAGAAATGTGGAAATCGAATCGGTCAGTCTTTTTAGAATTACCCGAAACGGAGACTTTACCTTAGAAGAAAGTGAGGACATGGATGCCAACTTCCTGGAGGAGGTGAAGCGTAAATTGATGGAGCGTAAAACTGGGCGTGTGGTTCGAATTGATATTGAGGAAGGGTACTCCAAATGGATGTTAAATGCCTTACTCGAACGCTGGAATTTACGTCCGGATGCGGTATTTATTGTAAAAAGGGCCAGTATGATCGATTTTACAGGGCTTTGGCAGATTGTAGGCAATAAACGCTTTAAGGAACGATTGCCCCAAATACCTGATCCTGTTAAACCAATCTCGTACCAAGAGGAGGGAAGAGCGGATATTTTTGAAACGCTAAAGGAGCGAGATATTCTTCTGCACCATCCATACAATAACATTGATTCCATTCTGGATCTTATAGAGAATGCAGCAGAAGATCCAGATGTAATGGCTATAAAAATGACCATTTATCGTCTTGCTAAAGATAGTAGAATTACTAAAGCCCTACTTCGAGCAGCGGAAAATGGAAAACACGTTTCTGTTTTGTTTGAAGTCAAAGCTCGTTTTGATGAAGAAAATAACATCCGGGAAGCGAAGAAACTTCAAAAAGCAGGTTGCTTTGTTATTTATGGAATTTCCAATTTAAAAACGCATACCAAACTTTTACTCATCGTAAAAAAAGACGATCAAGAGATTACCCGCTATGTGCACTTGGGATCAGGTAACTACAACGAGGATACGGCTCGTCTATACACGGATATTGGATTACTCACTACCAACGAGACTTTAGCCAATGATGTATCCGAATTCTTCAATGTAATTACAGGTCATTCCTTGCCTACTGACTATACTAACTTGATTACTGCACCTCGAGATATGCGGCATCAGCTAATTTCTTTTATCGAGCAAGAAGCTGAGCATGCCAAAAACGGACTTCCTAGTGGCATTTTTATCAAGGTAAATTCCTTGGAAGATTCGGAAATCATCTATGCCCTTTACCGTGCTTCCCAACAAGGGGTGCCAGTCAAATTGATTGTTAGAGGCATTTGTTGTCTTCGTCCAGGTAGGATGGGATTGAGTGAAAATATTGAAGTTCTTTCCATTGTGGGCGATTTCTTAGAACATAGTCGCATTTACCATTTTCACAACAACGGCGATACCCGTACCTATTCTGGTAGTGCAGACATGATGGTTCGAAGTTTTGATAAGCGATTGGAATCCTTATTTAAGGTGGAAGCACCACTTTTAGAAAAACAGTTGATTAACATTCTATCCTACAACTTAAGAGATAATGTCAACTCTTATGCCATGCAGGAAGACGGGACATACGTAGCAAAGTCACCAAAAGAGGGAGAATCAAAGTTTAATATTCACCAGGAGTTTTTTAAAGTGGAGGCAAGTGAGGTACTTCAAGTTACATTAGTAGAAAATAAGAAACCTTTTGAAGCCATCGAAGATACGAGCTCATCAGAGTTGAGTTGAATTCAGGTTAGTCAAACTATTTTATTGTACTAAAAAAAATAAAGTTGAAGTTTTCGCTTTAAATCGGTAGTCTGGACTGAGTCTAGTGTGTAGCTACGTAAGTGGTAATTTTTACGGTTCAGTAAGTCAGCTGAAGCGTTTCGAATGATAATTAAATCTAAAGTTTTCAAAACAGAACTTATTTAAGTATAAGAAAAGTATTTAAATTTTCTGATTATCTGCTTTTTCACCAGTCACCAAATAAAAATAAGGTTTGAAGTTCATTTTAATGAGCTGTGGCCTTAGGACTGTCGTCTGTCCACAATTATGCGCAAGTTTTAGTACTCCGTAGGGAATATTGGCATAATTTCGGATAACCATATTATATTTTATATTTTGAATTGGATTGTATTTCGAGTGATTCCGATTGAAAAAATAAAAAAAATCAATTTTTTCTATTGAATTTTGATTTAGGGAGAATTGTGCTATTTTTGAATCTATTGTGGTAGTTAAAATAATAGTTGGTTTAGTTTTCAAATAAAGGGCAGGGGATTTTCTCCTGCTTTTTTAGTTGGTTCCACCCAGTTAACTTTTTTAGAAAAGCACAAAAAAAAAGCCCAAACTTTCGTTTGAGCTTTCGAGTAC
>JALRIY010000221.1:355-3782 GCA_023255285.1 Algoriphagus sp. | reverse complement strand
CTCTCTGGAGCCAGAACTGAAGCCGAACTAGAAGAAGTGGGAACAGTCCTCCAAGTAGGGGATGGTGTAGCCCGTATCTATGGACTTTCAAAGGCGCAGGCCGGTGAATTGTTGGAGTTTGAAAATGGCTTGAAGGCCATGGTGCTCAACCTCGAAGAGGATAATGTGGGCGCTGTACTTTTTGGAGACTCCAAGCAAGTAAAAGAAGGAGATACCGTCAAGCGAACCAAAAAGATTGCGTCTATTCAAGCAGGTGAGGGCATGTTGGGCCGAGTGGTCAACACGCTAGGTAATCCTATCGATGGCAAGGGGCCAATCACTGGCAACTTGTATGAAATGCCTTTGGAACGAAAAGCTCCAGGTGTAATCTACCGTCAGCCAGTAACTGAACCACTTCAAACAGGCATCAAGTCAATTGACGCGATGATTCCAATTGGACGTGGCCAGCGTGAATTGGTGATTGGCGACCGTCAAACGGGTAAAACTGCTGTTGTAATTGATGCCATCCTCAACCAACGTGAGTTCTACGATAAAGGGGAGCCAGTTTTCTGTATCTATGTAGCAATCGGACAAAAAGCATCTACTGTTGCAGGTGTAGTGGCTGCCCTTGAAAAAGGTGGTGCATTGCCTTATACTGTAATTGTCGCAGCTCCTGCTTCTGACCCTGCTCCAATGCAATTCTTTGCTCCATTTACCGGTGCAGCGATTGGTGAATTCTTTAGAGATACCGGTCGTCCAGCTCTTGTGGTTTACGATGACCTTTCTAAGCAAGCAGTAGCTTACCGTGAAGTGTCCTTGCTCTTGAGAAGACCTCCAGGACGTGAAGCATATCCTGGTGACGTATTCTACCTACACTCTAGACTATTGGAGCGCGCCGCAAAAATTAACCAGTCTGATGCCATTGCACAGCAGATGAACGATCTTCCTGATTCTATCCGTCCTTTGGTAAAAGGGGGAGGATCATTGACTGCATTACCGATTATCGAAACGCAGGCAAGTGACGTATCCGCATACATCCCGACTAATGTGATGTCCATTACTGACGGTCAGATTTTCTTGGAAACCAACCTGTTCAACTCGGGTATTCGTCCAGCGATCAACGTAGGTATCTCAGTATCTCGCGTAGGTGGTAATGCACAGATCAAATCGATGAAGAAAGTGGCAGGTACCCTGAAGTTAGATCAAGCGCAGTTCCGTGAATTGGAAGCTTTTTCCAAGTTTGGTTCTGATCTGGATGCATCTACCAAGCGTACAATCGAGCGTGGTCGTCGTAACCAAGAGATTTTGAAGCAAGCACAATATTCTCCTGTTTCCGTAGCAAATCAGGTTGCTATCATCTATGCTTCTACCAAAGGTCTGATGGATTCCGTCCCTGTTGAAAAAGCTAGAGCATTTGAAAAGGAGTTTTACCTCTTGTTGGAAGCCTCTTATCCAGAAGCAATTCAGCTTATTCTAAAGGGTGATATCGATGGTGCTGGCAAAATCCTTGCTACTGCAGCTGCCGAACTAGCTCCTAAGTACGCGAAGTAAATTCTATTAATACCCTGCCAGTTAGCTGGCAGGGCTTGTTATACGCACAAAGCAATCTCTGATGGCTAATTTAAAGGAAGTAAAGCAACGAATAAACTCCGTCATATCGACGCAGCAGATTACGAAAGCCATGAAAATGGTTTCCGCTGCCAAGTTGCGAAGAGCGCAAGATAAGATCGTTCAAATGCGTCCTTATTCGCAAAAGTTGACTGCACTACTTAACAATGTTTCTGCTGCCTCAGAAGGGGATTCAGATATCGTGTTTGCAGCAAAGCGTGAAGTGAATAAGGTGTTATTGATTCCTGTGACATCAGATAAAGGACTTTGTGGGGCATTCAATACCAATATCATCAAGGCTACTAACCTTGCCATTCAGGGACAATTTGAAGGTGCGGAAATCACCGTTCTACCCCTTGGTAAAAAAGCCTACGAATATTTTAAAAAATCAAAATACCAGATCATTGACACTTATTTTGGGGTCTTCCAGCAATTGACATTTGATGCAGTGAAGGAAGCAGCCGCTTACGCAATGGACGGCTTCTTGGCTGCCGACTACGATCAAGTGGTCTTGGTATTCAACGAATTCAAGAATGTGGCTACCCAAGTAGTGCGCGTGGAGCAGTTCTTGCCTATGTCTGCTAAGGAAGAAGCTCTTAGCACTACTGAAACGGATTACCTTTTGGAGCCTTCTCGCGCTTACATCATCGAAGAGTTGGTGCCAATTGCTTTGCGTATCCAGTTTTATAAAGCAGTTCTAGAATCCAATGCCTCTGAGCATGGTGCGCGTATGACTGCAATGGATAAGGCAACCGAAAACGCAGGCGAATTGCTTAAAGAGCTGAAGTTGATGTACAACCGTACGCGTCAGGCAGCCATCACTAACGAAATCCTTGAAATCGTGGCAGGTGCAAATGCACTTGCAGGAAAGTAATTTCAATAGCAGATAAAAAAACCACAGCTTGATTAAGGCTGTGGTTTTTTGTTTTTAAAAGCTTTCAGATTTACATTCGAATCCTTCTACTGATCACTTGGGACATGATTCCAAGTCCCTCGGCATTGGGATGTACGCCATCGGGCAACAGCTCGGGCCGATCCATCAAGGGGGTGTACAAGTCAATCACTTCAGCACCTGACTTTTGGATGATTTCAAATAGCATCAAGCGTTGCTCGTTGTTCATTATTTCCGGGGTAATCCCAAAATTGACGCGGGTGACAGGCACCGGAAGAATGACGTATACTTTACCGTCTTTGGGCATGTGGTCACGAAATTCAGCAATCATATCTAGGTAATCTGAAATAAAATCATCCTTATGTGCCCAATTTTGAGGTTTGGAATCATTGGTTCCTAACTTAATCAGGACCACGTCAGGATGAAAATCTTTGACCTGTTGAAACTGAGGTTCGTTCCAGTAGGGAAAATCCCCTTTCTTCAAAAGTGTTCTACCGCTCACTCCAAAATTCTTTACCTCATAGGCACTTCCTAGAATTTGACCTACTTGTAACGGAAAAGACCCAGGATTTTCTCTTCCGGGACCTTGGGTGATGCTATTTCCTACAAAGGCTATTTTGATAGGTTCTTGAGCAATGGTGAGAAGCGGAAGAAGTAGTAGTGCAAGAAGTGATAGGTAGGTTTTCATGGGTTTGAGTTAACGATTAAATTTTTAGTGGTTCTTTATCAGTTAAGTTAAATGTATAAAAACTTACTTAAAAATACAGCAATCCTTGGGCACTCTCCTTACAAGGTTTTAAATTTAAACGATGAGGCCTATCCCACGATTCTTTCAACTCTTTTCAGGATTTTCTTTAGACGTGGTATTTGGGGCAATGGCAAGCCTTTATTTTTTTCAAGAGCTACTCCATTTGTCAATAGAATGGCCTGTTTTTGGCCTGTTAGGGC
>JALRIY010000221.1:0-345 GCA_023255285.1 Algoriphagus sp. | reverse complement strand
TTTGTTGGATACGAAAAAATTGAGTGATTCTAGTTCAGCCAGAAGAACCTTTCACCTAAAGTATAGAACTTTTCTTGGTTGGGGTATCCTTGTTGCGGTGAGTGCGGGACTTGGAGGTGCGTGGTTTTGGATGGGATGGGGTAAAGAGTTTCAATTAACCTTGATTTTGGCATTTTCAATGGCAGGATGTCGTTGGTCGATACAGAAATTTGGACCAATCTTACTCAAAGAAGTGTCTATCGCGTTATTTTATCTAGTAGGAACGATTTGGCTTCCCTTGCTTCGTGTAAAAGCCGTGGACTTGAGCTGGGAAGTGCTGATTTTTGTAGTGCTATTTTTTGTAGT
>JALRIY010000220.1 GCA_023255285.1 Algoriphagus sp. | reverse complement strand
GGAAGAATGTCATTGATTCCGAATCCTCACATTGATCATTCTGCTCAATAATAAATCCATGAAAAGGAAGGAATAGAACTACTTTTCAATCATTTAATTTCCCATTCTTTACTATATCATGAATACCAAAGAACTTAACCTGTTGTTTCAGCGAGATTTATCACAGCTGAAAGAGGAACTTCAGGCTTATCAACAAGAAGAAAAAATCTGGGTTTTAGAAAAGCAAATCGCAAATTCTGGAGGGAATTTGGCGCTACACCTGATCGGGAATTTGAGAAAGTTTGTCGCTGCTGATCTTGGTGGTTTTGCTTACGTGCGTGATCGAGAGCAGGAGTTTAGTGCAACCGGAAAATCTAGAGTTATGCTATTGGAGGAACTCGATTTGGTGAAAGATCAGGTAGATAAATCCTTAATTTCACTTGACCCAAATAAGTTGGGAGATCAATCCATTCATTCTTTTTTTGGTCATCCAATGACCATAGGATACTTTTTAATTCATCTCTATGGTCATTTTAATTACCATTTGGGTCAAATCAATTACCATCGCCGCTTATTGGATTGTTGACCAAGAATTAGAATTACTTAATTTTTTTATCCAAGGCATATACTGCCCAGCCCAAAGCAAGTATCCCGAGACCTGCTAAACTCTCCTTGGGTCGATCTAGGAGGAGGTATCCCATTAAAGCTACACTAAAGCAGATGTAAATGAGTTGAGGAATTGGCTTAAATGGTGTTTTAAATCCTTCCTGTTTTTTGATTTTCAGAGAAGAGTAGACAGTAACTGTACTCATAAGTTGCAAGATAAATCCCGCATAAAGCATGATTTGTTCAAAGGATCCCGATACAAATAGTATCAAACTTATGACAGTATTCAAAATTATTGCCCGAACAGGGATTTCATTTGCATTGACCTTTGCGAGCGGCTTCCATAAGAGATAGTCTCTGGCCATTGCATAGGTCACTCTAGGCCCCACCCAAGCATATCCTGATATGGTTGCAATCAATTGAACCCCAATAAAAAGACTGATCCAAATCGCACCATTAGGACCAAAAAGATTTCCGAAAGCAATATCTGCTACTTGAACCTGTCCCGCCAATTGTGTTATAGATGCGTGTTTGAGCAATACGAGTTGCAATAGGATGTAAATGACCATCACCAGTAGGGTAGCCCCAATCAAGGCTTTGGGTAGATTTTTCTTGGGTTGATCTACCTCTTCAATGATGTAGGCAGCAGAATTCCATCCTGTATAAGCATAAAACACATAAATCAAGGAAACCGCAAATCCGGGCAATAGCAGTTCTTCTTTCCAATTGCTGGAAAAATTGAGTGCTGGGAATTCAGAAGTACTACTGAAGCCAAGTCCCAAGCCAATCAGAACGAGGACAAAACCAATTTTTAGGAGTGTCATCCCGTTTTGAAATTTGGCGGAGCTACTTACAGAAAAAATGTGAACAGTAGGTATAAGAACTAAAAAAATAAGTCCTGGAAGTAGTGTGTCCCCAAAAACAGGTTTGAGGTAATTGTTCATGGCCATCACAGCAATCGCGATAGGGGCAGAAAAACCTACTACCAGGGATACCCAGGCATAGAGGTAGCCCACTAAAGGGTGTATAGTTTCTGAAAGAAAAATGTAATCCCCACCTGTGCGACGAAAGTGAGTACCCAATTCTGCATACACCAAGGCTCCAATTAGTGCCATGATGCCGCCAAAGGTCCAAAGTAACACAATGGTCCAGGTATTTTGAACTGCTTCAAGTTGAAATCCAAGGCTAGTAAACACCCCCGTACCTATCATGTTGGCGATGACTATACCAGCAGCGGTTTTCCAGGATATTTTCTTGGTGTTAGAATTCAAGAGGCAAGTGTTAGGATCAAATTAATAGTTCGAATCTACACGCAGAATTTTGATTTTTCTATCAGAATTGAAAAACTAGTGGCAAGCATTTTCCAGCCTAACTTCAATTGATACCTAATCCACTCTTCCCCAAATTGGATTGGGGTGTTTGGATTTAATCTTTTTTGAAAAGGTTAAGATTTTTTACGCGTCGAAAATAAAAATACATGCACAAGCTGCTTGTTGCAGTTAGAAAATGCCAGAGTGCATGTCCTTGCCAGATGGACATGGGGTCACAATTGATTTTAGCTACGTCCATGGTTCGTATCTGAATGGCAATTGCAAGCAAGGCAAAACTCAATAGGCCTAGCATTGGGATTCGCTGGGAAGGGTATTGGAAGTAATTGATGATGCCAATTAATAGAAGGATTAAAAACAAGGAGGGAAGAAGTATAGAACTAGAAATCTGAAGCGCTAGGGGAAGAAAAGAAGCAATTAGTAGAATTAGGAATCCAATAATCCCTAGTTGTACTCGCGATGACAATTCTTTTTTTACTAGCACCTGAAGCAATCCGATGCAGATTAAGCTGAGGGTCAGTCCATAGGTAGCATTCATATCAATCCGTTGTCCAATCCAGGTAAGTGATGCATGGAAAAATGCGGAACCAAAACTCAAATAGATGAAATTAGCTGCTAGGAGGATTGACAAGTAAGAAGAATTACGAACTGAATTGACTCCCTTTACCTCAAAGAATTTGAAATCTTTTAATGCCAACTGAAAGACTAGAAGGCCATAGAAAAAGTAAATTAGGTTGGAATAGGTATTAATGGGTTGGTGGAATAGCCGTTTGGGATGGTTAAACTCACAGTATTCTACTGTGATGGCAGACTGACTTACCTTCATTCCCGTCCAAACGCTGCTATCCAAAACAAAATCTAGGGAAAGGGCTAAACCCAAAAGTAGGCCTGTGCCCAATAATCCATTCCTTAGGATTTGCGTGTTTGACATGATGCGCTAAGTTAAAAAAAGCATCCCAATTGCTCAGGATGCTTTTTTTACAAATATAAGGATTCCCTTATTTTTTGATGTTCTGAAATAAATCGATTGGTGTAGCTTTTACTTTCTCCTCGAAGGCTTTCCAATCCCCTTGAATAAAGGCTTCCACTTTGGCAATCGCTGCTGAAGCGGCATCTTTTGCCTGGTTAAGTAAGCGTTCCTCTGTAGCTCCAGGAGCCGTATAACTTGAATTGGCATAACTTCTAGGGGCAAACAATTTGGTCATAGTAGTAGGGAACAAATTGCGAACAATCCCTTGTCCTTCGTACCGAGGTCCAGTGAATGCTTCGCGGGCTTCATCCAATTTCTTTTTGATTTCCTTTGCTGCACTTTCCAAGGCTTTTGCCTCCTCAGTCTTCAAATCTTTGACCATGGAGTTGACCTTATCAATTACTTTTTGTGCTTCATCCAATTTCTTGGTAGTGGCAGTCACCTCAGAAGAAAGCGCTTCCACTTTTTTCAAGAAGGTGTCCTTGGCTTCCAGGTTGGACAGGGTAGGCTGGATTCTAGGGTCAGCATGTACCGTGATGGATGTTTCGGAAGTCTCTCCTCCATATTCCATGACTACTTTGTAGGTGCCAGGAAGTGCATCACCACCACTTGGTTCAAAGAAGCCTCTGCTTCTTCCACCACCACCTTGGCCACCTCCCCATCCACCGGTCATTTCGGCAGATGACTTGCGGTCTAGGTTCCAAATAATCCGGTTGACACCCTTGGAAGGAAGGGTTTTCAAGGTTCTGATTTGTTCTCCAGCGCTAGTAAAAATTTTTACAGTTAATGAATCTAGCTTTTCCTTTTCATCTTGGATTAAGTAGCTCAACCGACCTCCAAAAGGTCTATTTTCTCCAGCATACTTGGCAGATGCCATAAATCGTTCGCCATGCGGCTGCTGGATTTCA
>JALRIY010000021.1 GCA_023255285.1 Algoriphagus sp. | reverse complement strand
TTGACGGAGAAAAATTCAGCAACCCCAAAACCATGATTGCACACTTGAAACAAAAAGGTTTTAAGGTTGTAGTCATACTCGATCCTGGAATTAAGACCTCCCCAAATTATGCCCCATTTCGGGAAGGCTTGGAACAAGGACTCTTTGTTAACTATCCGGATGGGAAAACCTACGAAGCACAGGTGTGGCCAGGTTGGTGCGCATTTCCAGACTTCACCAAACCAGAAACGCGTTCCTGGTGGGAAGAAAAAATGGCGTTTTACTGCGATGCGGGAGTGGATGGTTTCTGGACAGACATGAATGAACCCGCTTCTTGGGGACAATGCACTCCTAACCTTTTGGAGTTTGATTTTGATGGTGAGAAAGCATCTCACCGCAAAGCGCGCAATGTATACGGCTTTCAAATGGCCAGAAGTACCCAGTCTGGCGCAAAAAAACAGCAGCCAGAAAAGCGCCCTTTTGTCCTTACTCGCTCAGGCTTTGCTGGAATTCAGCGCCATGCAGCAGTATGGACCGGTGACAATGTAGCTTCTGAAGAACACATGCTTGCGGGGATTCGATTAGTAAATAGCCTAGGAATGAGTGGGGTTGCTTTTGCTGGTTATGATGTAGGTGGGTTTGCGGGAGAGGCGAGCAAAAGCCTGTATGCAAGGTGGATGAGTGTAGCTGCCTTTTCTCCACTGTACAGGGCACACTCCATGATCAATACCAAGGATGCAGAGCCTTGGGCATTTGGAGAAGAAGTGGAGGAGATAAGCCGTAACTACTTAAATTTTAGGTATGCCTTACTTCCCACCATTTATTCGGCGTTTTATCAAAGTACCCAAAATGGACTTCCGCTTGCTGCTTCTCTAGCAATTCAGTATCCACAAGATGATAACATTTACCAATCGGCTTACCAAAACCAGTACTTATTCTGCGATACCTTTTTGGTAGCACCTGTTGAAAGCTTTCGAGAGATCTGTAAAGTTTATCTTCCTGAAGGCGAATGGTATTACTTGTATACAGACCAGAAGCATGAGGGACAACAAGCTATTTACCAAGATTCCCCACTCAACTACCTTCCTGTCTATGTACAAGCAGGTAAAATCTTTGCCCAACAAACTACCACCCAATTTACAGGCATCTTGCCTGAAAGTACGCTTAGCCTACATGTCTATCGTGGAAGGGTCGGTTCTACCTACGAGCACTACGAAGATGAAGGGGAGGGATTAGCCTATTTGACGGGAGATTTTTTTAGCCGAGAAATCACCTATTCTCCCGAATTGAAATCCTTGAAAATCGAAAAAGCAAGTGGCCAACGTCCAAGTAAATTCAATCGACTGCGCATTTATTTCCATGGCTTTGAAAGACTTTCACCTCTTTTAAATGAGAAAGCACTGGAAATGAAAACCTTGAATTTTGCATTTCTTGACCGCCTCACCGAATTTGATCCATTGCCTGATCAAGAGCACCCCTATCTTCAAATTAGCCAGCTATCATACATTGAAATTGACCAGTCAATGAATGCACTGGAAATCAGTGGTTTAGACTAATTTCAAGTTACTTATACCCGCAAAGCAATGACCCAAGAAAAAAAGCAATTGAGTTTCTGGCAAATTTGGAACATGAGTTTTGGTTTCCTAGGAATTCAATTTGGATTTGCCCTTCAGGGTGGATTTATGTCTCGAATCTTTCAAACCCTTGGAGCCGAAAAAGACGCAATCCCCTTCCTTTGGATTGCAGCACCCTTAACTGGGTTACTTGTTCAGCCCATTGTGGGCTACCTCAGTGACCGAACCTGGCATCCTAAATTTGGTAGAAGAAAACCCTTCTTTTTTCTAGGAGCCTTGATGAGTACGGTAGCCCTATTTTTTGCCCCCTACTCTTCTGCGCTATGGATGGCAGCAGGTTCTCTGTGGATATTGGATGCTTCCATCAACGTATCCATGGAACCTTTTCGCGCCTTGGTGGCGGATAAACTTCCAGAATCACAGCGCTCTTATGGGTTTGTTGTCCAAACCTTAATTATTGGAATCGGTACCTGGGTAGCTTCAAACCTCCCATGGATGATGACCCAGCTAGGTGCTGCCAATACGGCTCCTGAAGGAGTGATACCTGATTCTGTAAAATACGCTTTTGGAATTGGAGCTGTAGTATTGTTTACGTCCATTCTATATACCATCCTGACCACGACCGAATATCCACCAGAAGATTTGGAACATTTCGAAAACGATAAAAAGGCATCTAGCGGATTTTTTAGTGGACTTAAAGAAATTCTTCACCTGATTGTCACCATGCCAAAAGTGATGAAACAATTGGGATTGGTACAGTTTTTTTCTTGGTTTGCCTTTTTTACAATGTGGAGTTTTGCCACTCCTGCCATCACAGAACATGTTTTCGGCACTACTGATACCAGCTCTGCGGCCTACAACAATGCCGCAGATAGTGTTGGAAATTATTTGGGCACCTATGGTTTGGTCGCAATGTTCTTCGCTTTAATCCTCTCTTTAATAGCTTCAAAGATTAAAATTAATCGGAAGCTCCTCCATTTCTGCAGCCTACTTGCTGGTGGTCTGGGATTTATCTTGATCTATTATGTGAGTGAACCTTGGATGCTACACCTCTGCTTTGCGTTGGTAGGTATTGCCTGGGCAAGTATCCTTTCCATGCCTTATGCCATGCTCTCTGGATCGGTAGCTCCTCAGAAAATGGGGGTTTACATGGGGATTTTCAACATGTTTATAGTCATCCCACAAATCGTTGCTGCCTTGGGTGGGGTCAATTTCTTATACAAACTCCTTTTTGGAGAAGAAGTCATCTATACCATGGTCTTGGCAGGGGTCCTTTTATTGCTAGCAGGCTTTGCAAATTTGTTGATCTCAGATCGCCGAGTAACCCACGATCAATAGCCTCTGAACTTTTTATTTTTGTCTCATGAGCGACCAAACCAAAACCCTACGAATTACTGGAGTTCCCGAACATTTCAATTACCCTTTGCGCTTGTTAGAGCGAAGCCAACCCTTTATAAATTCAGGGATTCAACTGGAGTGGAAAGAAGAGTCAAGGGGATCAGGGCAGCTCCTCCAAGATCTGAGAACCGGTGACACTGATTTGGCACTGCTTCTTACAGAAAGTTTCTTAAAAGATTGTTCCACCGGTGGCCAAAACAAAATGCTTGGGTACCACGTCCTCTCCCCATTAATCTGGGGAATCCACGAGTCGCCGAATTCCACTCAGATCGCTACAAAAACATCAAAAAAGAACTTTTTTGTTAGTCGTATGGGTTCTGGATCGCACTTGATGGCCCAGGTGCTCGCCTCCAGAGAAGGCTGGTCAGTAGACTCGCTCAACTTTCAAATCATTGACAATTTGGATGGTGCCTTAGCTGCATACGCCCAAGGTGAAGAAGGGTATTTTCTCTGGGAAAAATACACCACAAGCCCAGTTGTGGAGCAAGGAATGCTTATTCGTACCGGTGAGCTCCCCAGCCCCTGGCCTTGTTTTGTCTGGGTGGCTTCGCCTCAGGCAATCCAAACATGGGGAAATCAACTTTTTGAAGTTCGCGATAAAGTCTATGCCATCTCGGATATGTTGGTCAAAAAGCCCGATTTGGTAGAGCAACTTGCACAAGAGTACCATCTTTCCCCAATTCTAGTGAGTGAATGGCTTACCCAAACTACCTGGTGTACAGAAGGCATCCTTCCTTTGGAATCTTTCGCAGAAGTCAGCGAAAAAGTACGCAGATTGGGAATCATCGACCAGGCTATACGCACTGAGGAGGTTGTACTACAAAAAAATTAATTCTCTTGTTTTTCAATAAACTGAAAATTAGCCCCCCCTTTAGATTAATGTGCTATTAATCAGGTATTTAAAAAATTATTTTAGGGAATTAATGATTCCATTATCACTTTTTAACCCTTCCATAACCTAGTTCTTCCTACCTTTGGTATCTACAACATTTGGCCGATCGAAAAGTGTAGGAGAGCAACGAGGGCTATCTATTATATAGACATGAGCAGATAAACCCTCATTCAGGATGTTAAAACAAGTACCCATATCGATCTTGATGGCGGTTTACAATACCGACTTTGCCGCCACAAAACGAGCAATAGACTCTGTAATAAACCAAGATTTTCAGGATTTTGAATTGATTATCATCGACGATGGAAGCAAAGAAAATAACCGAGAATCCTTGATGAAATACATCGAAGCGCACGAAGATCGACTCTGCTATATCCGCCATAGCAACCGTGGTCAAGCGGCATCGATTAACCGTGGTGTACTCAACAGCGTAGGAACCTACATTACTATCCTAGACAGTGACGACGAGTACAAGCCCAACCACCTTTCCTCCTGCCTTCGAGAGATGAAGGCAGCCGATTTAATTTGCTCCACCTCCGAAACCATTGTAGAAACACCTGAGGACTACTTCGTGCCTGATAGAAACGACTTAAGCAAGCAAATTCATTTGGATGAGGCTACTCTTTTTGGAACTCTTTTTGGGCTTAGAGAAGTCTTCTTAAACCTGCCATTTAGAGATGGGTTTGCTGCAGATTCGGATTTTTTTGAGAGAGCTAGATCAATTTACAGGGTTAAAAAAGTAGACCTACGAACCTACATTTATTACCGTAACAATCCGAATAGTACTTGTTCACAGGTAAAATTACAACAGCTACTAGAGGCAAGCTCATGAGTGGGAATTACCCAAAGCTACCTCCAAATAGTAACCTGATACTCGCCTGCCACATCACAGGGGTTTTTGATGTCAACCGCAGCACCACACTGCAAGACAATAACTATGAATTGGTGCGCAACTGGGCAGAATCGATCGCAACTGCCAAACTTCGTGGAATACTGTTTCATAATGGATTTAGCGATGAAACCTGCCGAATTTACGAAAACGATTACCTCACCTTTATAAACATTTCCTACAATCCCCAATTCAACCCCAACGTATACCGTTACCTCGTTTACCTAGATTTTTTAGAAAAACAAACTTATCCCCCATCCAATATTTTTGTTACCGATGTTTCGGATGTAACGCTAGTGAATAACCCCTTTATTGACCCACTTTTTATCGCCTCACCAAACACTCTATTTTGTGGAGATGAGCCCACTAAACTGGCTAATGAATGGATGCAGGCACATTCTAGTAGTTTAAGGAGCCAAATTGAGGACTATGGAGACTATGAAATGCACTATGCTTCAGAAACACTCTTGAACTGTGGTATCATAGGAGGAAATTACCCCCTTTTTTTAACCTTTCTCCAACAGCTCTGCGCAATTCATCGCCAATACAATGTATCCAACAAAACTGCCTACACAGGAGATATGGGAGCATTTAACTACCTGGCACGAACCAAATTCAATAACCAGTTGATTCACGGCTATCCAGTCAATACGGTCTTCAAAGGGCACGAAGAATCACGTATGGACTGCTGGTTTCGACACAAATAGAAGCAAAGAAGAACCTCCATTTTTCAATAAAGCAAAATCTGATTACCGGCTTTTTCTGTAATAGCCAAAGAAAAATAAGGCTTGAAGTCCAAATAGTTGAGCTATGGTCTGTCGTCTGCTTGCAGACTGCGGTCTGTAGACGATTATCCCCTAGGGCTTTCATCCCATTTAACCACCGGATGCAAATAATCTTTAAATCCTAATCCCCAAGTTTGGTCCAGTCCCATTCCTTGTTGATATGGGAAATCGCATGATGGGCGGTTAAATCATAGAGACAGGGAACTACAGAAATATAATTATTGGCAATAGCCCATTCGTCATTATCCTCTCCCTTGTCATAATTCACAAAATTGCCAGCCATCCAAAAATACTTTCTTCCCGTTGGGTCAAAGCGCTCAGCAAACTCTTCCTGCCACTTGGCATCCGCCTGTCGGCAAACTTTAACTCCCCGAATCGCCTCATTGCGCTTGGGTGGGAAATTGACATTGAGTGCAATTCCTTTTGGAATTCCATTTTCCAAAACTTGATGAGCAATTTTTTCGACCCATTCTTCAACGTGAGAAAAATCAGCCTTGGAAGAGAAATCACACAAACTAAACCCAATGGAGGGCAAGCCTTCCAATGCGCCTTCAATAGCTGCCGACATGGTCCCGGAATACAATACAGAAATAGACGTATTGGATCCATGATTGATGCCACTGACAACCAAATCTGGTTTTCGATCTTTCAATACGTAGTGCTTGGCTAATTTGACACAATCTGCAGGGGTCCCACTCGACTTGAAAGCCAAAACATCCTCAAAAATGTCCTCCTCATACAAACGTAGGGTTTGACCAATAGTGATCGCATGGCCCATTCCCGATTGAGGACTATCTGGAGCCACAACCACCACATCGCCTAATTTTTTCATTACAGAAACCAATACACGAATTCCCTTAGAGGTTATTCCATCATCATTGGATACCAGAATTAAAGGCTTGGACATGATTAATTATTTTTTAATTCGTTGTAGTAAGCAGTGATTCGTAAGAGATCTCCTCGTTGATTGTATTCCAATCGATTTTTACGCATGTACAATTGGAGTTCTTCATCGTAGCCTGACAAGAGATCAAACAACTCTTTTTTCTTGCCACCATACCGCTCCAAGCGTCCATTTTTTAAAAAGTAATACGTAAATGCCAATCGAAAGCCTGCTATCGTTTGAGGCCCCCAAAAAGGATTCATTCCAACACCTGCCCAATTATTCATCCCCCGATTATCGGTAGCAATATACTCTCGGCAAAGTAAGGCAATGTGCGTCCCTTGGGTCAATACTTCAAAAAAAACGGGGGTTTCATAGTCTCCATTTAACGCGTAGGGCAAACTGTAGAAATTTCGAATCCCTTTATATATCTCATCGAAAATCTCAAAGCTAGTTACATTCGAGGCTGTGTAGGTGATGATTGTTTCTGCTTGCAACTGTACCAAATTCGATTCAAAATCGTATTTTACTAAACCTGAAACCGAAGACCCATCTACCAAATTAAGTGTACCTTTATGCCAAATTTGGGAAGGAAATTGATTTCTATCTTGAGCACTGCTTAGCGTGCTCAAACTAATAAAAATTAGAAATAGACCTAGTTTTAAATATCTCATGATAAACTTTAACGGATAGAAGGCAGTCGAGTTTTTATCCCAATTCAAAATTCAAGCACCTTATTTTAAAATAGTATGCCCCATTTTGTCTCGCTTCGTTTGCAAGTACTTTTCATTGTGAGGATTGGGCTGTATTTCTATCGGTACTTGTTCTACAATCTCCAATCCATAGCCCAACAAGCCAACTCTTTTTTGAGGATTATTGGAAATCAATCGAATCTTAGATATACTCAAATCCCTTAAAATCTGTGCCCCAACCCCATAATCTCTACTATCCATGGGTAGACCTAGGGCCAAGTTGGCTTGCACTGTATCCATCCCTTCTTCTTGAAGTTTGTAGGCTTTCAATTTATTGATAAGACCTATTCCTCTCCCCTCTTGGTTCATGTACAAAACCACCCCTCTTCCTTCTTGCTCCACGAGTTCCATTGCTGCATGCAGTTGAGGGCCACAATCGCATCGGCACGAACCGAAAATATCCCCTGTGGCACAGGAAGAATGAACACGAACGAGCACGGGCTCATCCTTTTCCCAACTACCTTTAATTAAGGCCAAATGAATTTCCTGGGTATTGGTTTGTCGGTAAGCAATCAAATCAAAATCACCCCAAGCAGTTGGCATATCTACCCCAATTTCACGGGTAATCAAGCTTTCATTTTTTAGTCTGTAGGCAATCAAATCCTTGATGGAAACAAGTTTGAGGTTAAATTTCTCACGAACTTTAACTAAATCATCCAATCGAGCCATGCTCCCGTCTTCATTCATGATTTCTACGAGTACGCCCGCAGGTTGTAGACCTGCTAATCTTGAAAAATCAATGGCTGCCTCAGTATGACCTGCTCTTCGCAATACGCCCCCTCTTTTAGCTTTGAGCGGGAAAATATGTCCTGGCTTACCCAACTCATTCGGATGAATGCGATCATCTACTAATGCTAAAATTGTTTTGGCTCGATCCGAAGCAGAAATGCCGGTGGTACAGCCGTGTCCAATTAAATCTACGGAAATGGTAAATGGTGTTTCAAACACCGCCGTATTACTACCTACCATCAGGTCTAAGCCAAGTAATTCACAGCGATCTTCAATCAAAGGAGCACATATCAGTCCTCGACCATGCGTAGCCATAAAGTTGATGATCTCTGGGGTGACTTTTTCAGCAGCACAAACAAAATCGCCTTCATTTTCCCGATCCTCGTCATCGACTACAATGATTACTTCTCCGTTTTTGATCGCCTGAATGGCATCTTCAATGGGGTCAAGCGTATATTTTTCCACAAATAAGTGAGGTTAAAAGCACAATTAGCTAGCAAAGTTAGCTGGTTTGAATAGAAAACCGGAACAGCCAATAGAAAGTTTGGAATTAACCAATTACAATTCCCAGCTCTTTATCAATTTTAAATTTAAATTTCTTTAATTCAAGGTAGAGTTCAAGTAACTCATTCACCTCTGCTTCTTGAAGTTGCATCGCTTCGGCCTCTTTGATTTTGGCCATGGCTTCCTCCATCATTTTTTGTAAAAACCGACGCTTCAATCTTAAAATAGACTTGAAAGCTGTAGTTGCTAAATCATCCGACTCAAGCTGAATAAAAATCTGGAATTTATCCTTCCAATGGTTGGAAACTTCATGCCGCTGAGTAACCAAGGCGATGGCTTCCTGACGAATTTCCGTATCGGAATGATTTAAAAATAATTCATCCGAGGGGATGTTTCCTGAAACACCCTGCTCTTTGAATATCTGCAACATTTTTTGGTAAATAGGAGTTTGAAATGCAATCTCCTTGATTTCTTCCATTACATACTGGCTAAAATGTACCTCTTGTGCATCCAGCCTAAGGCTCCCATAATTAATCAACAAGCGCATGGTCTCACGCTCCTGAAGGAGAATAGTGCCTTCCGAAGGGATTTCTTCAGGAGCCGCAACTAACTCGTCAATGCTTTCTTCGATTGCCTTTTCTTCCTTGGCCCGCTCAAACTGTTCTTTTTGGGTTTTTAAAAGAATTTTATTGAGTTCGGCATGGATGATTTCTTCTTCGATTGCCAACAAATTTGAAGCCTCCTTGGCATAAACTGATCGAATAATTGGGTCTGGAATTTTACCTATACTTTGCACAACCTCACGGATTATTCCTGCTTTACGGATGGGATCGTTCTCAATTTCCTCCTTATAGAGCCCAATTTTAAAACCGATAAAATCTCGACTTTCCTTTTTGAGGTACTGTTGAAAAGCTTGTGAACCTACTTTTCTCGAGTAGCTATCAGGATCTTCCCCCTCTGGAAAGACGACTGCTTTAACATTTAATCCCCCTTCCAGCAATAAATCAATCCCCCGCAAAGAAGCCTTAATTCCCGCTGGATCGCCATCGTACAGCACTGTAACTTGATTGGTAAATCGGCGAATTAATTTAATCTGTCCCTCAGTAAGTGAAGTTCCGGAGGAAGCAACCACATTTTCAATTCCTGAGAGGTGCAAAGAGACCACATCAGTATACCCTTCTACTAAAAAACAATTGTCAAAATCACGGATTGCCTTTTTTGCTTGAAACATCCCATAGAGTACATCACTTTTGTGGTAGATGGGTGTCTCTGGCGAATTGATGTATTTGGGTTGATTTTTGTCTTTGGTTAAAATTCTAGCCCCAAAGCCTATGGCTTTGCCACTGACATTGTGAATGGTAAAGGTGACACGGTTTCTAAAACGATCGTAAAGGCGTTCTGTCTCCCCTTCTTTCTGCAAAATTAAACCTGCTTTCAATAAAATATCTTCCTGATAGCCGGCTGCTTTGGCTGCTTTCAAGAAATTATCCCAGCCATCTAATGCATACCCTAAGTCAAACTTTTGAATAATTTGCGGACTAAAACCACGTTCCTTGAAGTAGCTTACACCGATGGACTTCCCTTCTTCGGTGTCTAAATTTTTAACAAAAAAATCTTTGGCAAAGTTGGTGGCTATAAACAAACTCTCTCGTTCGTTTTGCTCCAAATTTTGCTCTGGACTTAGATTTGCCTCCTCCTCTACTTCTATTCCATACTTTCCTGCAAGCTGCCGAATGGCTTCCTGGAAACCTATTCCTTCGATATCCATCACGAATTGGATGGGATCTCCTGCTTTTCCACAGCCAAAGCACTTGTAAATTTGTTTGGATGGCGAAATGGAAAATGAAGGCGTTTTTTCCCCATGAAAAGGGCAACAAGCCCACATATTTTGGCCCTTCTTTTTTAAAGGCACATAGTCTCCAATCACCTCGACGATGTCAACGCGTTCTTTTACTTTGTCGGTAGTCAGTTTACTAAGGGACATGGGATGAATAGAGTAAACAAAGGTAATGACTCCGATGGGAAATCGTAGCTTGATGCCAAAGAAGAAAATTCGGTTCCCACACCTTGTAAAATACCTGTAGAGGTTTTTCTAAGACACATTCTTGACCTAACTTGCAAAAAAAAATCAAATACCATGCAATTGACTCCAGAATTGTTGAAAAAATCCCTCTCCAAAGTTCAAGATCCTGATTTAAAACGGGATTTGGTTTCATTGGGAATGATTCAGGGGATAGAAATAAATGGCAATTTGGTTAAGTTTTCGGTTGTACTGACCACACCCGCCTGCCCACTAAAGGAAGTCATTAAAAATAATTGCTTGGAGGTTTTGGATGAAGATTTTGGCAATAATTACAGCTGGGAGATTTTTATGACCTCACAGGTCACTACCGTCCGTGACGCCACCCCCATACTCCCACAAGTAAAGAATATCATTGCCATCGCTTCAGGAAAAGGAGGCGTTGGTAAATCCACGACAGCAGTCAACTTAGCTGTTGCCCTTGCTGAACTAGGAGCGAAAGTAGGATTGATTGATGCAGATATTTCAGGTCCCTCCATACCTACCATGTTTAATGTAGAGGGGGAACAACCCGCGGTAAAAAAAGAAGGGGAAAAGAATATTATTGTACCAATTACTCAGTATGGTGTGAAGATGATGTCTATTGGATTTTTAACTCCAACGGACAGTGCTGTCGTTTGGAGAGGTCCCATGGCGAGCTCAGCTTTGCGCCAATTTATTGCCGATGTGGAATGGGGAGAGTTGGATTACTTATTAATAGATCTACCTCCAGGTACCTCTGACATTCATCTCACACTGGTACAAACTGTACCAGTAACAGGAGCTGTAATAGTGACAACTCCCCAAAAAATAGCACTTGCCGATGCCACGAAAGGATTAAGCATGTTTCGCCAGGCTCAAATTAATGTTCCCATCTTAGGTGTTATAGAAAATATGGCTTATTTTTCACCTGAAGAACTTCCAAACCACAAATATTACCTGTTTGGTAAGGATGGGGGAAAGAAGCTGGCAGAAAAATACCAGGTTCCCTTCCTAGGAGAAGTTCCAATAGTACAAAGTATCCGCGAAAGTGGAGATAGCGGCTACCCAGCAGTACTTAAATCTGGACCTACTAAAGAGGCCTATTTGAAACTTGCAGAGGAGGTAGCGCGTCAAATAGCAATACGGAATTCTTCACTAGAGAAAACCGAGTTAGTAGAAATTAAACCTTAAGAATTGCTCATGGAAGCTGTATTGAGAGAAAAAATAGAATTTGCTTTAGACACCATTCGACCTTATCTAGAAGCAGATGGAGGAAATGTACGTATTGTAGAGCTTACAGAAGAGTATGTGTTAAAAATTGAAATGCTGGGAAATTGTGGTTCTTGCCCCATGTCCTCCATGACTCTAAAAGCAGGAGTTGAAGAAGCCATTTTGCGCGCCATCCCTGAAATCAAGCGAGTAGAAGCAATTAACCTTACCGTTGCTTAACCCTCCACTCCATGAAAAAAATAAACCAACTAAGCCGTGGCGCGCTATTTTTTGTAGGGCTTTTAACATTATTATCTCTACCTAGCTTTGGACAAGGGGTAATTTTAAAAGAATTTAAGGATGCTTCCTATGGCCACGTTGGTTTGGGGCATGGTGAAAAGTGTGGACATACCTTATTGGAAATTCAGCAGGAGAAAGAGCTGGGTGTGTTTGGCACGAAAGATTTTTTGAAGATTGGATTACGCGTAAAATCACAGAAAAGAACAGCAAACCGCAAGTCATGAGGATTCAGGCTGAAAAAAGAGTGATTCCAATAGTCGTACATATTATCCACAATGGAACCGACATCGGTGTCGATGCCAATATTTCAGATGCACAGATCTTTGAACAAATTCGTGTTTTAAATGAGGACTTCAGAAGATTAAATGCAGATGCTATCCTCACCAAAGCGGAATTTGTGCCTGTGGCAGCAGATGCAAATATCGAATTCGTTTTGGCAAAGCAAGATCCAAACGGGCTTCCAACTACAGGAATTGTACGTAAGCAAGGACCAAAGGAGATTTATGAACCAGGAGATGCAACGCTTATAGGTCAGACATCTCAATGGAATCCTGAAGAGTATTTAAATATGTGGGTAGTGCCTTTGGTTTCTCCTTATTTAGGGTTTGCGACCTTTCCCACTTCTAATTTACCCGGACTAAATTTCGCTCCCTCAGCAGCAATTCGTGACGGGGTAACAGTCGATTACCTCTTTTTTGGAACTGGACCAGGTACCGCAGCCAATACCAATGGAAGAACTGCAACCCACGAAGTTGGACACTACCTGGGTTTACGCCACATTTGGGGGGATGGAGGCTGCGAAGTAGATGATTTTGTGGCGGATACCCCTAATCAAGATGCCCCTAACAATACCATTTGCAACGATAACCCAATTCGTGTTTCTTGCGAAAACAGCAATATGATCCAAAACTACATGGATTATACCCCCGATCCATGTATGAATTTGTTTACAAAAGGACAAGTAGAACGATTTGATGCGGTACTTGCCAATAGTCCAAGAAGGGCCACTTTGGTAAACAATCGAGCAACCAAAGAGCCCGAGCTATCCACAAGAGATGCTTCCATTCTTAAGGTAATTAACCCTGCGGATGCACTTTGCCAAAGCACGGTAACTCCTCAAATTGAGATTCAAAATCGTGGAAATGAATTCATTACCTCTGTAACGGTAGAATTTAGATGGAATGGGCAGTTGATTGAAAGTAAGCGATTTGCGACCGAACTCAACACAACCGATACGGAAATCCTCACTTTTGAAAGTCTTGAAACTTCAGGTGAAGTCAATGAATTTGTGTTCACAATAGTTCAAGTAAATGATCTAACAGATCTTGTAGCGGCTAACAATACATTAACTGCCAAGCCTGTTCAACAGGGGCAATTGTCCCTGCCATATACGCTTTCCTTAAGCTCACTGCCAACTACTTGGATCATAGGAAATCCAGATCAGTCATTGACTTGGGAGCAAACCAATGTAACTCTAAATGGAACTCCTCAACCTGCACTGTTTATTCGTCATTACGAATACGAAGCACAAGGTCAACTGGATTATTTTATTTCGCCTCAAATTGATTTGAATAAATACCCGAATGCACAGTTGGTATTTGAGATGGCTCATGCTCCCTACAATGAACCTGGATTCCAGGACGAATTGCTCGTAGCCATTGCTCCAGATTGTAGTCTAGATTTTGATATCATTAGCGCTCCCTACAAGAAATTTGGCACTCGGCTTCAAACTTCCGACGCAACTGTCGAAGAATTTATTCCAACTAGTGACTCTCAATTTAGAACAGAGCTAGTGAACTTAAATCAATTCAAGGATTTAGGGAATGTCAGGGTAGCGATCGTTACAAAAAATGCTTATGGCAACAATATTTTCATTCGAAACCTACGTGTCGTTCCCAATGAGGAATTTAAATACGATATAAAAATCGAAGGCATTGTAGCTCCAAGCCCTATTAGCGCTGGAAACCACGTCAACGAGATCGTACGGTTGACTAATACCGGGAATTTGCCTATATCTAAGTTTTTATTCAGCAGAAATACAAATAATTCTGGAAACCGAGTATTTCTTGGTTCTGGGTTTGTCATCCCTCCTGGCGAATCGATCAACGTGAGCTTGGCAAACTCCACGACCGATGGAATAAATAATTTGAAATTTGGGATTTCCGAACCAAATTTTGACCAAAATATCCCTGCTGCACCTCAAGTAAATTGGAATTTTATTGAGAATACAGGGCGCATAGAGATCCCCTGGAGACAGAATTTTAACGGAACCACAGAAATTTCCCCTTGGTTAAGCATCAATCCTGAGCGTGGTCAAACGCCTTGGGAGGTAACTACGTCCAGTGGGGGTACAGGTCCGAATAATTTGGCTACCCTTCAACAAATCACCTCAGATAACTCTTACTGGCTAGGCTCTCCCTTATTTGATTTGTCAAAAAGTCGACAAGCAAGTATTTTCTTTGATCTAGCTTCGGGGCCTGTAGATCCCTTGACCACCCTTTCCTTACTGGCAAGCACCAACGAAGGAGAAACCTACCAAGTAATTTGGTCAGCAGCAGGTGCTGAACTAACTACTGTAAGTGGAGGGCCCGTCAATCCAACGAGTGCAGGGGATTTTGAACGAAAATATGTCAATCTTACGGAGTTTACGGGGGAAGGAAACGATCAATTACGACTTGCGTTTGCTTTGGAAGGGCAAGGCAGTCAAAATTCATCGGTTTACCTGGACAACTTTGAGCTTTTCTTGAGTGCAAATCCTGATCCCGTGATTCCAGCTGAAAAGAACAGCGTAGTATATCCCAATCCAGCTTCAGAATTTGTGAATATCGCATTTAATCTTCCGAGAAGAGAAAATGTAACCATACAAATTATCTCGTCTACAGGTGCGGTTGTGCGAGAATTATCGTTTCCAAATACGCTAAACCAAACGTATACGTTTAGTAGAGAGATGTTTAGCGCAGGCCTTTATGTTTTCAAAATAAATAGCACTAGCCTCCAGGAGATAAAACGAGTTTTAATTCAATAAAAAATACCTGCTGAAAGGATTTCTATCGGCCAAGTATTTTTAAGGCTCATTCCCATGCTAGTAGAGAAGCTAAAGATTCAACTGACTCTAACTTAATTCTATGCAATCACTTCTCCCACAATTAAAAAAAGTTGGTATTCACCTACTCCTAATTGCAGGTATATCAATTGCATTGGGAGTACTTTTCCTCAAGCTTTATCTCCCCTTTTACACCAACCATGGGGAGACCGTCTCCGTTCCAGACTTAGAAGGTATGTCCTATGAGGAAGCAGAAGGAATGCTACGCAGGACTTCCCTCGAGTTTGAAATTCTTCCTGACTCAGGATTTAGCGCTGAAAAAAATCCCCTAGCCATATTAAAGCAGCGTCCAGAGGCTGATGTCCTAGTAAAAAAGGGACGAAAGATTTACTTAACACTCAATGCTAGAAATGCACCCATTCTAAAAATGCCGAGTTTGGTAAACATGCCCTTGAAAAATGTTCAAGAAATTTTGGCCAACCTTGGATTGCAACGTGGGGACATTATTTATGTTCCAGATATCGGTATCAATGTAGTGCTGGAACAACGATTTAACGACTCTCCTATTTCCGAAGGATCACCCATTCCTAAAGGATCAAAAATAGATTTGGTGGTTGGCGATGGATTAGGCAATCAACTTTTAACTACACCTAATTTTGTGGGATTAGAGGAGGAGGAAGCTGAATTTCTGATACTAGGATCAGGCCTTCGATTGGGAAGAAAAATTTACCAAAAAACTGACTCCTTAAGCCCAGGAAAAGTTTACCTCCAAAACCCACTTCTTGGGGTAGAACTGAAAACAGGAGATTTAATAGACCTTTGGATTTCCAAAAACAATTAGTTTTGAGAAGTAATCCCTATCTATTTTTACTTTTTCTAATTGCTTTGTTGAGTCAAAGTACTCCTAGCAGTGCTCAATTCGTTGTTTTTGCTCCAACACATCGGAATCCAGTTAATTCCCTCTCAGATTCTCGCCCTCACGAACGTCAAGCAGCGAATGGACTCATCCCTTTCTGGGATGATTTTTCTCAAGGAATTGACCCATCCAAATGGATAATAGAAGGATCTTCCTATACCGAAACCATCGGAACGAATGCCCCTTCCATAGGCATGGTCCTCTTCAATGGGGTGGATGAGCTTGGGCGTTCTTATTCCTTGCAAGAAAAGGATCAAGGAGAAAGCGATTTCTTAACCAGTATTCCCTTGGATTTAAGTTCCTTAGATGTAGTTGAGCAAACTAGTCTGTATCTTAGTTTCTTTTGGCAAGCAGGAGGAAAAGCTGAAGTACCAGATCGCTCAGATCGCCTTACTCTGCAAATCCTACCTCCCTCAGGAAACTGGCAGACCGTGTGGGAAAAGTCAGGGGGAGATGGTTTAGACCGCAATCTATTTACTCAAGAAATCATTTCCATCCTACCCGAATGGCAGCATGCCAACTTTCAGTTTCGGTTTTTCTCCAACGGCAGGCAAAGCGGCCCTTTTGATTCTTGGTTACTGGACTATGTCTATTTAAATAGCGAACGAAGTCCTTCCCTCCTCACTTATCCTGACCGTGCCATTACCGTTCCAAGTGCTGTTCGCCTGGGTGACTTTGGTGCCTATCCGTGGGAACTTTTAGCCAAACATCAAAAAGACAACTGGTCTACTGTAAAAAGTGAATTTCAAAACCTTGAAAATCGATTTCGAGCGATGGAATTTTCGGTAACCCTACAAGACAGTAGCGCAACCAACTTACTTCCAATAAACACTACAACTCCATTCAATCCCGTACCCAATGCTTTGGAAAGAAGGACTATTGTCAGTAGAACCTTTTCTGAAATACCCGTACCGAGACAACCTGGGGAGATATACTTTGAAACCTCCCTCATTACTGGAGATGGCCTATTGACAAGTATCACTGGAACAGATACCACTCGATATGCTCAGGTGGATTTCCGAATTAACGACCAAGTAAGAACCAAGTTCTCTCTTCGAGATTTCTTTGCCTATGATCAAGGGCAAGCTGACTACACTGCAGGAATCAATCAACGTTCAGGGCAATTGGCTATTGCCTATACCACACCTGAACCAGTCGTTCTAACCGGCATCTCCATTGATTTTGCTAGTGCAAGGCAGGCCAATCAGGTAGTGGACCTAGTCGTATGGTCATCTTTGGACAATACTCCACTGTACACCCAAGAAGTGACTCTACCGGCCAAGTCTCCCGAACAACCCATCATTTATTTTAAATTGGAAGAAGCCGTACCTGTATCCGGTACCTTTTATGTGGGATTCACCCAATTCACCAACGATTTCTTGCAAGTTGGGTTGGACAAATCAACAGATTTTGGGGGCCGCATCTATTACAATGTAGGAGGGGGATGGGTTCAAAATAAAGATGTCGCAGGTGCGCTTTTGATCCGTCCGCACGTGCGTTTAGCTAGTAATGCAGGTGGAAATGTAAGCACCAATACTTCCCTCAGGGTCTATCCCAATCCAGCTATAGATGAAGTGAAAATCGAAGGGGAATTTTCCTACCTTCAGGTGCTTGACGCTTACGGCCGAGAGATTACCCCTCCACGCATAGCTAATAATCTAGGAGAAGTCCTTAATTTTAAGGATCAGCTACCAGGACTCTACTTTATCCGGGTGGTTTGTGACTTAGAGATCACCTCATTTCGAATATTAGTTAAAAAATAACATGGAAGATATTACCGTAAACGAACTAAAAGAAAGATTAGAGCAAGGCGAAAAATTTCACTTTATCGACGTGCGTGAGGAATGGGAATACGAAGAAGACAACTTAGGAGCCGATAATATTCCCTTGGGAGAGCTTGCACACCAGTT
>JALRIY010000219.1 GCA_023255285.1 Algoriphagus sp. | reverse complement strand
TCCAATACAAATGGGTTGGATGTAGCCCAAGAAAAACCGGCCCGATTCATCCAATCCCTAGTACTAGGGGATCTTTTTGTGGAAAACGGGAAATTTGATTTTTTCAGAAAAGGAGGTCAAGCACTTCCAAACCTCAGTTTTCCGCAAGTGGATGCTAGCTTAGCTAAGCTGGGTATTGATGTACTAGCAATGGGGCAGCTTCCTACCTGGCAGGTGCTCTTCTCAAAAATCTCCTCGTTTAACTTAAGCAACTACCAAGCGTACCTGCAGGATAGTTCCTACCTCCTTTGGGTAGATCGTCTTCAATTTATGGATCAGGACCTTCGTGTACATGGGCTAAATTACCGTCCTGTGAAGGGAATTTATAGGTATTTGAGCAGCTTGCCTTTTCAACATGAGGCAGTAACTGCCCAGATTAAGGAACTTGAATTTCAAGGGATAGAAATACAAAAATTAGGTAAAGAGTACTTGATTAATGGGGATCTGTTGCGGCTTGAAAGCGCAAGAGTAGATCTTTTTAGAGATAAAAGGAAGCCTATGGACCCACTGATGTACAAGCCAATGCCTCAATATTTAGTAGAAAATGCGCCTTTGAATTTGGATCTGTCTTCTTTTCAGGTCCGAGATAGTCGCTTGCGGTATTGGGAATTTGGAGAAAAGTCTACGCTACCAGGAAGGGTAGCTTTCCAAAATGTCCAATTGGATTTGGCTCCACTTTTCCTCCGTCGTCAAGGACAATCATATCCTATCAGTTCACTTCGTCTAGGTATTTTTGCTCAAATGAGTGATAGTAGCCAGCTTCAGGTGCGTAGTCAGTTGTATTTTGAACAAGACTATCCTATGGACGTGGCGGTAGAGTTGGACCGCTTTGCTTTTGCCGAGGTAGAGGATTTTCTTTCAAAAACAGCGTTTGTAAGGCCGTTGGCTGGAGGAGTTACTCATGGAGCATGGCAATTCCGCTTGGATGAGCAGGTGGCAGTGGGGAGTATGGCATTGGGCTATGAAGGCCTAAAATTTCAATTATTGGATAGTTTAACCCTGGCTCCGGGTAAGGGTAAATTGAAATTATATTCGTTTTTTGCCAATAGCTGGGCGAAGAAGTCAAATCCACCAGCAGGGACTACTGCTAGTCGACGTAGGGAAATTTACCAACTAAGGGATACCCAAAAATCGGTAGTAAATGCTTGGTGGAAAGCTACTTATGCTGGATTAAAAAGTTCAATCGGGTTTGGAAATTCAAAGGCTCCAAAAAATATCCGAAAGGAAGACGATAATTAAGCGTTTAAATCGAAATGGCGATTTAAACCTAATCACCACAAAAAAAGGAGTCATAAAGACTCCTTTTTTTCGTTGCAGTGGTAGTGCTTAGCTATTCATACTGATCAAGAATTCTGCATTGTCTCGGGTTCCTTTCATACGCTGAAGTAGGAATTCCATGGATTCTTGAGAAGTCATGTCACTCATTAATTTCCTTAATATCCAAACACGCTGCATTTCCTCTTTATCCATCAATAAGTCTTCTCTTCGTGTTCCAGAGCTAAGGACATCAATTGCAGGATAGATTCTACGGTTGGCCAATTTACGGTCTAGAGCCAATTCCATGTTTCCAGTACCTTTGAATTCTTCAAAGATAACCTCATCCATTTTTGATCCCGTTTCTACCAATGCGGTAGCAATGATGGTTAACGAACCCCCATTTTCCACATTTCTTGCAGCGCCAAAGAAACGCTTCGGTTTGTGTAGTGCATTTGCATCCACACCTCCGGAAAGGATTTTACCTGAGCTTGGTACCACTGTATTGTGAGCTCTAGCAAGGCGAGTTATGGAATCCAGAAGGATGACCACATCGTGTCCTACTTCCACCATTCGTTTTGCTTTTTCAAGCACGATGTTCGCCACTTTTACATGACGTTCTGCTTGTTCATCAAAGGTAGACGAGATGACTTCTGCATTCACGGATCTAGCCATGTCAGTCACTTCCTCAGGGCGCTCATCAATCAGTAAGATCATGAGATGCACTTCCGGGTGATTTACTGTAATCGCATTTGCAATTTGCTGCAAGAGTACAGTTTTACCTGTTTTGGGCTGAGCAACAATCATTCCACGCTGGCCTTTTCCAATTGGAGCAAATAAATCTAGTATTCTGGTGGAATAGCCATCTGTTTTTGTTGACAAGTTTAAGCGTTCTTCAGGGAATAGGGGAGTCAAGTATTCAAAAGGAACTCGATCTCTGATTTCGTCAGTGGTTTTGCCATTTACCGTATTGATTTTTAGAAGGGCAAAATATTTTTCGCCTTCTTTTGGTGGGCGAATGGTTCCTTTAATATGGTCTCCTGTTTTTAGTCCGAAGTGTTTGATTTGACTTGGAGACACGTAAATATCGTCTGGGGAAGCAAGGTAATTGTAGTCCAAAGAACGAAGGAAGGCATAGCCATCTTGTACAATTTCCAATACACCTTCATTCTCAATGACGCCATCAAATTCTCTAGGGCTTATGAAGGGTTTTTTACGCGCATTATTTGGAAGCATTTCTCCGGAAGGACTAGTTGCCTCTTCAGGGGAATTGAAATTTTTTCTTCTTGGGAGCTGTACGTCTTCACGGTTCTGATTTGGTCCTTCTTGGCTTGCTGATGGGGTTTCACCAACTGCATTTTCTTGGAGGGCCTCTTCCTCAACTACCCTTCTACGTGGTTTAAACGATTTAGGTTCTTCTGAAGAATCACTTTGAGGAGCTCTTCGCTCAGGTCGAGGAGTAAATTCTTTGACAGGCTTTACAAAGGGCTTCGGTGCTTTTTCTTCTTTTGGAATAGATGGGAGCTCTTCCTCAATAGCTGTTGATACGCTAAGCTCTGGGATTTCAGTGACGTTTTGTCTTCTAAATTTGGGTTTGAATTCCGTTGGTTCTTCGGGAACTTCCTGGGAGGGTACTGTTGGAGACTCTATTTTCTCTTCTTCCACTGGTCCAGTTTCTACAAGGGAAGGCTTTTTCTTTGGAAGTGCTTGCTCTGGGATAATTGCTTGCTGGTCCAGAATGGCATACACGAGTTCGTCTTTTTTCAAAGATTTGGAGTTTTTTACTCCAAGTTCCTCAGCAATCTCTTTCAATTCAGATAAAAGTCTGATTCTGAGTTCTTCTATGTTGTACATAAAGAGGGGATCAAATAATTAGGATCGATAAAATGTTGTTTTGGGATCGTAAATAATTTTCTGTGCGAAAAAGTGCTGCAGGAAAAGTTCTAGCTAGTGTGAGCCGAATGCTTTATTTACGTATTGTCTGCAATATTACTTGTTGAAGTTGGATTTAACAAATTTTTCTTTTTTTCAAGTCCCTAAATCTATTTATCTCGGCTCAGCGAATGAGTTGCCGAATGATTGGAAGTGATTTTAGAGGTTGAGGTTGTGCTAGGTGATGGGAATGAAATTCTACCAAGTGGTCCAACAATTTGCGCCGAAGTGAAAGGGGAAGGGAAGACTTTGGATAAAAGGAATGGGCCAATAAATCCTTGAGATAGGGTATTACTAAAGAAAGTTCTTCAGGATTAAAGGGATGGTGCATGCTTTCTATTAAAAATCCATTTGCAAGGTCAGGAGCAAAGCCAAGGTGCTTTGCATTTTCAAGTAAAAAGACAAGGGGAAAATGAGCTAAGGGGGTATTGGAGTGGTCTAAAATGGAAATACTTTCCTGTAAGAAATCAAATAATTCTTCATTTTGATAGCCTTCAAGAATACTTCGATGGATGACTTCTGTTGCGAAGAGTGCTAGGCTTGTACGGGCCATATCAAAGGGGATATTTCGTTG
>JALRIY010000218.1 GCA_023255285.1 Algoriphagus sp. | reverse complement strand
TTGAAGCAGGTCATGTATGTATTTAAAAAACTCCACGTGCCCCCCTTGGTAGGAAGTGATCGCAATCGCCTGCACATCTTCTTGGATGGCACAGTTTACAATCTCCTGCGCGGAGCGGTTGTGCCCCAAGTGAATCACTTCACAGCCTGTGGCTTGAATGATGCGCCGCATGATGTTGATGGCGGCATCGTGCCCATCAAAGAGGGATGCCGCCGTGACGATGCGGATGTGGTGCTGGGGTTGGTACTTGGATGTAGGTAAAGTCATGAATTTGGGTTCTATTCTGGATTCAAGGCCAGAAATGGGGATTTCCAACTCCTTAAATACACTTGCGAATATAGGAAAAACTACGGGGTCAATCTTTGTGATTTTGACAGAGATACAAAATTCGAGGGCACAATTATCGACACGAAAAAGTAGCAGATTTGGTTACAGCTTCTCTTGAAAAACTAGAGAAATGACCTCCTCTATTTTGAAATCTAGTCCTTCTCCTTAGTTTAGTGGATTCAATCACCCAGACCATCTCATGTCCTCGAAAATATATGTCTTTTGGATCTCCCTCACTGCTGCCCTGGGCGGCTTTTTGTTTGGCTTTGATACGGCGGTGATTTCTGGTGCCGAACGTGCCATCCAAGAGGTTTGGAAATTAAACGACTGGGTCCATGGATTGGCCATAGCTTCAGCACTTTATGGCACCGTCATTGGGGCTCTTCTCGGTGGTATCCCGGCAGATCGCATGGGACGAAAAAAGAGTCTGCTATGGATTGGCTTGTTTTACTTTATCTCTGCGGTAGGCTCCGGCATCGCCTGGGATGTGACTTCCTTCACCTTTTTTCGCTTCTTGGGTGGGTTGGGTGTAGGCGCCTCCTCCGTAGTGGCCCCCATGTATATTTCCGAGATCGCTCCAGCCAAAAGTCGAGGCCTACTGGTAGCCTTGTATCAATTTAATATTGTTTTCGGGATTGTGGTGGCCTTTGTATCCAACTACCTGATTGGCACAGCAGGCATCCCAGAAGATTGGAGATGGATGCTCGGAGTGGAGGCAATTCCGGCTATCCTGTACACTATATTAATACTCCGCATTCCCGAAAGCCCACGCTGGTTAATCACCAAGTTCAATAACTTGACCAAAGCACGCGCTATCCTCACCCGTACCGATCCAGAAGGAGTAGATGAAGCGATCAATATGGCCATTACCGAAAGCCAATCTAGCCAAGCCAAGCAATCTACCGGCTTTGGTATTCTATTTCGCCCTCAGTACTTGTCCTGCACCTTGCTTGCCATTGCCATTGCCTTTTTCAACCAGGTGTCTGGTATCAATGCAATCATCTACTTTGCCCCTCGCGTATTTGAGATGGCGGGAATCTCTACAGAAAATGCCTTGATTTCCACCATCGGCATCGGACTGGTCAATCTATTTGCCACCTTCTTTGGACTCTACTTGATCGACCGAATTGGTCGCAAGAAACTCATGTACATTGGTTCCTTTGGCTACATCATCTCCCTAACTTTGATGGCCTACAATTTTCTGGGTCCAGGTATTCCAAGTTTTTGGCTGCCGATCTTCGTATTTGGATTTATCGCCTCCCATGCCGTCGGACAGGGTTCGGTGATCTGGGTGTTTATCTCAGAAATGTTCCCCAATGAACTCCGTGCCTATGGGCAATCACTAGGTTCCTTTACGCACTGGATCTTGGCAGCGGTGATTGCCAACGTGTTTCCTTTCTTCGCCAACCAGTTTGGCCCCGGCTACATCTTCGCCTTTTTCTGCCTGATGATGGTGGTGCAGTTGGCATGGGTACGGGTTGCGATGCCGGAAACGAAAGGGAGGTCCCTGGAAGAGATTCAACAAGCCTTACAAAAAAACAATGTCTGAACCCGTCGTACTCTTTGGTGAAATGCTTTGGGACTGCCTTCCCACAGGAGCAGTACCCGGAGGAGCCCCCATGAATGTAGCCCTCCATCTCCACCAGCTAGGTCTTCCCACCCGATTGATTTCTGCTGTGGGCAAAGATGCCGATGGGGAAAAGTTGCTCGACTTCTTACGATCTTTCAACCTCCCCTTGGATTTGGTTCAGGTACATGAGAACCATGCCACCTCTCAGGTAGTAGTCGATACCCGGGATCCGGAAAATATGCGGTACGATATCCTGAAGCCAGTGGCCTGGGATTTTTTGGAATGGTCCCCCGAGCAGGACCAAATTGTAGCCGAAGCAGATGCCTTTTTATTCGGTACGCTGGGTGCACGCCATCCCGAAAGTTTTGCTACGCTCGTAAAGCTGCTGCGCCATCCTACCTTACGGATCTTCGATGCCAACCTCCGTCCACCCCATTATTCTTTTGAGGTGATCGAAACGCTGCTTGGCTACACCGATATTCTAAAAATAAACGAGGAGGAATTGGCTGAATTTGCCGAGCACTTTGGCACCGAAGCCACCATTCCTGGCCTCTGTGGGCACTTAGACCAGCACTTCCCTATTTCCATCATTTGCATCACTCGAGGATCTAAGGGCGCGGCCATCTACCAAAAAGGAGCTATTGTGGAGCACCCCGGATACAAGGTGGCCTTCCAGGATTCCATTGGCGCTGGTGACGCCTTTTTGAGCGGATTTATCAAGATGTACCTGGCAGAAAAGTCCCCAGAAGAAATTATTGATTTTGCCTGCAAGCTAGGCGGCTATGTCGCTACGCAAAAAGGAGGAGCACCGAGGTATACGGAATTGGATGTACTACGGGAAATACAGTAGGAGTATTTCTCAGAAGCAAGAAGCGAGAAACAAGAAACGAGACTTTATTCGTGGCGATACGAGATTCAAATATTCCACGAATTACTACTTCTTCATTCTTCAATCGGCATTCGACATTCAATATTAATTGAGTAGCTTGCCTGGAGTAGGTAGGCCTGCGGAAGGCAAGCGGCTCTTGTATCTTGCTTCTTGTATCTTTCTTCTTTGTCTCTTGCTTCTTGCCTCTTGTTTCTTGTTTCTAAACAAATAAAAGCCGCCTTCCCAAGTAATTATTTGCACGAGAAGCCAATCCCCTCTATTTTTAGCCCTTCATTTAGGGTATCGTTTCCCTAAACCAACCCTTTTATGTCGAAAAATCTTGTCATTGTAGAATCCCCCGCCAAAGCCAAAACCATCGAAGGGTATTTGGGAAAGGACTTTAAGGTTGCTTCCAGTTATGGGCATGTACGAGATTTGCCGAAAGGGGACAAGGCCATTGACATCAAAAACCGCTTCAAACCTACCTACGAGGTAACGGCAGATAAAAAAGAGGTGATCAAAAATCTTAAAGCACTGGTGAAGGATGCCGACATGGTCTACCTAGCCAGTGACGATGACCGCGAAGGAGAAGCCATTTCCTGGCACTTAAAGGAGGTCTTGAAGTTGGAGGAGCAGGATTGCAAGCGCATCGTCTTCCGAGAAATCACCAAGAATGCGATTACCAAGGCCATCGAAAATCCTCGTGGCATCGACTATGACCTTGTCAATGCCCAGCAAGCTCGACGCATCTTAGATCGCTTGGTAGGCTTTGAACTCTCTCCGATCCTTTGGAAAAAAATTAAAACTGGGCTGTCAGCCGGTCGCGTACAGTCTGTAGCCGTTCGCTTGATTGTAGAGCGCGAGCGAGAAATCGAGGCACACAATTCAAAATCTGCTTTCCGAATCACCGCTCTCTTTGAGGTGGAAGGCAAGTCCTTCCAGGCCGAGTTGCCTAAGAAGTTTGAAACTAAGGCCGAAGCAGAGGCATTTCTCAAAAATTGCTTGGAGGCAAGTTTCTCCGTAGCCAACCTAGAGAAAAAGCCTGCCAAAAAGAGCCC
>JALRIY010000217.1 GCA_023255285.1 Algoriphagus sp. | reverse complement strand
AATTTAGAAAAATGGTCTTACCAGGTGATACTATTGTTTTTAAATGTGAACTTCTCGCACCCATTCGAAGAGGAATTGCAAAAATGAAGGGGGAGGCTTATGTAGGAAACACCCTTGTTTGTGAAGCCATAATGACCGCAAGCATTACCCGAAAAGAGCTATGCTGAGTCCAATGTCGTCTATTCATCCTGATGCCCAATTAGGCCTAGGAGTACAAGTTGATCCATTTACCATGATTCATGAAGATGTGGTCATCGGAGACAACACTTGGATTGGATCCAATGTGACTATTTATCCTGGAGCACGGATCGGAAAAAATTGCAAAATTTTTCCAGGTGCCGTTATTGCTGGAATTCCACAAGACCTTAAATTTCAGGGTGAAGATTCAACAGTGATTATTGGAGATTATACTACTGTTCGAGAATGTGTCACCATCTCACGTGGAACGGTAGACAAGCAAACCACTGTAGTTGGAAGTCATTGCCTTTTGATGGCTTATGTACATGTGGCACACGACTGCGTTATTGGAAGCCATGTGATTGTGGCAAATTCTGTTCAAATAGCGGGGCATGTTGTTATTGAAGATTGGGCAATTGTAGGAGGATCAAGCGCAATTCATCAATTTGTAAAAATTGGCATGCATGCCATGATTTCTGGTGGATCTTTAGTAAGAAAAGATGTTCCCCCATTTACGAAAGCAGCACGAGAGCCACTCACTTATGCAGGAGTAAATTCTTTAGGATTACGAAGAAGAGGGTTCTCTAGTGAAACTATTGCACACATCCAGGAAGTTTATCGCTATTTATTTTTAAACAGTTTGAATAACAGTAGGGCATTAGAAGAAATTGAAATTAACCTCCCTGCTACCAAAGAGCGAGATGAAATATTAAATTTTATCCGTTCGTCAGAGCGAGGGGTTATGAAAGGCTACATCAACTAGCATGTTTAGGGTCAAAATTCAAAAGGCCTCCAAACGCTTTCAGAACGAATGGGTTTTTAAAAATCTAGAGCTAGAGCTGGCTTCAGGCACCACGATGGCTGTTACTGGAGGTAATGGATCTGGTAAATCCACTTTTTTAAAATGCCTTTCCGGTGCAATCCCTTTAACAAATGGGCGTATTGAATTTGAATTAGACTCAAATTCAATTGCTCAAGAAAACTGGTTTCGAACCCTATCCATAGCCACTCCTTATCTTGAATTACCCGAAGAGTTTACCTTGGTAGAAGCTTTAAACTTCCATTTCCAATTTAAGCGTCCATTAAATCAGTGGTCAGTTACGGAATTAATTGTACTTATGGGTTTAGAAAAGCATCAGAATAAATTTATTTCTCAATTTTCTTCAGGAATGAAGCAACGCGTAAAACTTGCTCTTGCACTTTTCTCTGAGGTTCAATTGATCTTATTGGATGAGCCTACAAGCAACTTAGATAAGCAAGGAATCGCTTGGTATGCGGACCTTGTCGCTCAGTATACTTTAGATAGAATTTTGGTGATTTGCTCCAACGAGCCTAGAGAATACTCGTTTTGTGAAAAAAAAATAAGGATGGAAGATTTTAAATAATCTACTTGGTCCGTATTCTCGTTGCTCCACTTTCAAAAATTAAAAAGTATGATATACCTGTAACCGCACCAATAGCATAAAATATGGTTGAATTACTGCGGATAAATCGCCAACTGACGACTAATAAAAAATAAGGAGGTTACTTTAGCGTTATCAAAGTTACTCCAGCACCTCCCCGATCGGCATGTTCGTCTTCCAATTTGCCTACTTGGGACATGGATCGAAGCAAATTTCTTGTAACCTCTCTTAAGATTCCATCTCCCTTACCATGGACAATTCGTAGATTTTTTATCCCTAACATAAATCCCTCATCAATAAAGCTTTGGATCATAGGGAGCACTTCTTCTCCCCTTCTACCACGTAAATCTAAGTTGGAAGAGTATTCCATCATCTTTGTAGTTGTCTGATAACTACCACGCTTCTCAATAGATTTTAATTCTTTTTTTGCAGTAGTCTTCGCAATCTTCTCCAATCGAGAAAGTTTTACAGTAGACTTGAGGTCACCTATGAGTAAATCTGCGTCCTTACTTTTTAGGAGTAGTACTTCGCCTATGGCACCATTATCTTTGAGCCGAACCCAATCTCCAAGCTGAATCTGACCTCCTATCACTTGGATTTCAGGATCCTTAGGAGTTACTTTTTCAGGCTTAACTTCCTCTTTAAATACATCAAGTTCTTTTCGGAGGTTTTTGGTTACTTCCTTTTCTGCTTTCCCTTCCTTAATCTCCCGAATTACAGACTCAATTTTTTTATTGGCCTGATCCAGAAGAGATTTTGCTTCCAACTTGGCTTCTTGGATGTATTGCTTTTTTGTTTGCTCCAGCGTGTCTTTCAAGAGCCCATATTCCTTGAGTTTGGCCGCGAGAAGGCTTTCCTTTTCTTTGATATCTTTAAGTAGTTGTGCGTATTGATTTTTTTCGTTTTCCAATTGAGACAATAGGCGATCATACCGGACACGTTCCTCACCAATCTGCTGCTTCGCATAGGAAACAATCTCCTTAGAAAGGCCTATTTTCGAAGCAATTTCGAGTGCAAAGGAGGAACCTGGTTTCCCAATTTCCAATTGATACAGGGGTTCCAATTTTTCTATATCGTAGCGCATGGCGCCATTGACTAGTCCCTGCTGCTTCTCTGCAAGTTGTTTGAGATTACCATAATGGGTGGTGATCACCCCATAAGCTCCCAATTTAGCTAAGGCAAGTAAAATTGATTCTGCGATTGCTCCTCCAAATTGCGGCTCTGTACCCGTTCCAAATTCATCTATAAAGAGGATTGTCTTCTTATTAGCAAATTGGGAAAAGTGTTTCATACTCATCAGATGTGAAGAGTAGGTACTTAGGTCATTCTCCAAACTTTGTTCGTCTCCAATATCAATAAAAAGATGATCAAATAGGGAACATTTGGAGTCCGGATGCATGGGCAGAAGCAGACCACACTGCAGCATGTATTGTAGGAGAGCCACCGTTTTCAGGGCTACGGATTTACCACCAGCATTGGGGCCAGAAATAAGCAGCAACCGCTTTTGGTGATCTAATTTTAGATGAAGTGGAACAACCTGTTTTCCTTGTGTCTTTAAGGAAATTTCCAAGATAGGATGTCTTGCATCAGACCAAGAAAGCCCTCTTTCCAGGGTAAGGATTGGCTTCACACTGTTAGTCTTTAAAGCAAAACGAGCTTTTGCACGGATAAAATCAAATACCCCAAGAAAATTAGTTGCTTTACGGAGTGCAGGAATATTTGGGCGCAGTTGATTTGTAAGTTTTGTCAAAATCCGAATGATCTCCCTCTTTTCCATGTATTCAAGGTCTCGGATCTCATTATTGATATCTAAAGCCTCTTCAGGCTCCATAAATACAGTCTGACCTGTTGATGACTCGTCGTGAATAAATCCACGTAGTTTACGTTTATTTTCTGCAGCTATTGGAATCACCATTCTACCTCCCCGAATAGTCATGGCTGAATCATCAGGTACAAGCCCTTTGGCCCGCGCTTCTTTGAAAACACGTTCCATCACTTTGCGCAAGCGACTTTCTTCGTAAAGGAGTTGGGTTCGAATCAATTGAAGTTCCTTGGAAGCATTACTCCTCAATTTGCCTTTCTCATCCAGCACCTGATCAATTTCTCGCAGCAATTTTAAATCCAAATCAAGAAGCAGTCCAAGCAATGCTTTCAGTGTAGGATAAGACTCTCCAAACTTTTGAAAGAAAGAAATACATAATTGGAGAGTTTGAAGAGCTAATTTAATCTCCTGAAATTCATCTTGTTCCAAAAAAGCGCCTTCCAACTTGGCT
>JALRIY010000216.1 GCA_023255285.1 Algoriphagus sp. | reverse complement strand
GTTCGACCTAATAATTACCAAACGATTGCCTTGATGCGAGACAATCCAGAAGATGAGGTGTTTGATGTACACATGGCAGCAGGTATTCAAACGGCTCACTACCATGTTCAAGTCGGATTTGATTCCCTTTTAGTTGCTATGAAAAAGTGGGAAGCTAATGAAGGGACTTACGAATGGGCAAATTACAAGAAAACTACTATTCAGCACCTGGTGCCTAATTTTAAAGCCTTTTCAGTACCAGATGTATATACTGGAGGTGGGCCAGGTATTTTAAATGCCACAGGAAATAGGCACGGAGCAAGTTGGAGAATGGTGGTGGAGTTGGGACCAACTGTAAAGGCTTTTGGTATTTATCCTGGAGGTCAATCTGGTAACCCGGGGAGTAGATTTTACGATAATTTCATTCCTCTATGGGCTTCTGGTGATTACGTAAATTTTGACCTTAAGAAAAAAGAGGATCAAAGTGGAATTTTATTCAAAACAATTTTAAACTAGGGCTAGCCATGAAATTTCTATTGTTTACTCTCCTCTGTGCCTTATTGGTAGTTTTTTTAAACTTAATTGCTCCATTTTGGCTGGTCATGATTGCCATCGCTAGTCTAGCCACCCTTGTCCGTCCAAGTGGCTGGGCTGGGTTTTTAGGAGGAGGAGTAGGGATGGGCTTGGCGTGGTTGGGGCAAGCCTTGTTGATCTCGATGAGTACTTCTAGCACGCTTCCAGATAAGATGGGTATTCTTATGGGCTTAGGTTCAGGACTGGCTGTATTTGGATTGACTACTACCTTGGGTTTTATTTTAGGAGGTCTTAGTGGGTTAACTGGTGTTTTGTTTCGGAACTTAATTCAAAAAAAACCATCTGATGTTTATTTGGGATAAATGCTTCCTTTAGCAAACACTAATTGCTCAATGGAAACTTCAACAGCCTGTTCCTAATAGAATGTATGGGGGCGAGGGTAGATGGATCCAATTCAAGAATTACTATACAGAGTGTCTTGATCGGGTCCTTTAGGAGCAACTAAAATGACTTTTTCTCTATCGACAACTACCGAGCCCGGTAAAGATCCTTTTACCTTACGAACAAATTTTACATCTGTTACAATCACGGGGCTAAGTGAATCTGTTTTTAGTTTGGAATAAAAGGCAGCCAAAGAGGCCGCTCGTTCTACCACTTTCTCGGGTACTGTAGGCATCCCTTTTCTACGAATGATCACATGGGACCCTGGTACTTGCCGAGCATGAAGCCATAGGTCGTCTTTGTGGACAAAATTGCGCAGCATCTCGTCATTGTCTTTGGCAGATTTCCCCACCCAGATGGTATATCCTTCCACTTCAAATACTTTGAAAGGACTGCTCACCTCCTTTTTGGATGCTGGAAGGTCCTCCTTGTGTTCCTTTTTAAATTCTTTCAATGCCCTAAAATCCTGTGCTTCTTGGAGTCGATCAAGCAAGGATTGAAGGGACTGGGCCTGCGCTTTCTTAGCAGCCAAGGTTTTTTCCAGTTGATCAATTTCCAATTGCCGATTTTTTGATTTTCGGTAAAGGGAAGCAGCGAGGTCCTGTGGTTTTTGATTGGGTTTGAGACTAATTTTTACCTTTTCTCCTGTGTAAAAATTATCCAGTTCTACCTCACAGTTAGTTTGTCCAAATGTATGTAGGTTAGCCATTAGCACATCCGCAAGTTGAGACGGGGAAGAGGAATTTTTCAGTTCTTGCAGTTTTTCCCCAGATTTCTTAAGGTAGGCTTCGGTTCTTTTGAGTTGATCCTGGTAAGATTTGAGGAGGCTATTTTTTTCTTTTTCAAAACTTCCAATCACCAAGGCTTGGTAAAACAGTTCATTGCTGGCTTGAATGGGATCTGCATAAGTAGCCTTCGCCTCCGCCTCCGGGAGTAGGCTAAGTAGCAATTCTCCCTCTTTTTCGACCAAAGCGTACAAAGGACTATCCAAGAGATCAAGTAGTTCTTGAATCAATTCCCATTTTGCATTTAGGTTGAGTTCAAGATACCCTTTTTGCTTGAGCCAAGCCCGAGGTACAGGACCTAGGGTAGGCAAAAACTGAGAAAGGTTCCCTTCCAGTTGAATAAATTGCTCCAAACTCAAGTCAAGTTGTCGATCCAAGGTCCTCCAATCCAAGATTTTATCTTCTGAAATGATGTTTCTAAACCATACCTCTGGTTCAGGTGCCTCAGGGAGGTAAAGCAAGCAATTACTCCGATTTCCATGAAGTTTGAAGACCAGCACTTTCCCTGATGAAAGTTCAAACTTTAAGGCTCTTTCATTGGCGAATACCCTGCAGGATCGAATCTGATCCCCAATCAGGATTTCAAAGAGACTTACTGAATTTCGTTTCGCTCGATGAAACTGACTTGGAAAGGATAGGTAAACCTGCGGAGGAAGTAGATGTGCTCGGATAAACAAGGCTCCCTCAGGTCCTTCCGTTTCGAATCCCAGCTCATCTTTACTTTGAGAAAAGCAGGCCACAATCGTATTTCCTACAAAAGAATCCGAAAGTGCCGGAGCGAGGAACCTTAAAAAATGGTAGGTCAGGTGCATATCTAGGCCTGCAACTTAAGTCCATCGAAAGCCAAATGCACTCCTTCTGGCAACTCTTTTTCTATTTCCGTATGAACCCCTAGTCGATGAGATATGTGAGTGAAATAGGTTTTTTTTGCCCCTATCCGCTTTGCTTGTTCAATGGCTTGATCCAAGGTAAAATGGGAAATATGTGGCTCCTTTTGCAAAGCATTGAGTACTAGAATTTCAGATCCTTCAAGTAGTGAATAGGTTTCATTTGGGATGGAATTGGCATCAGTGATGTAGCTAAAATTCCCAATTCGAAAACCCAACACAGGGAGCTTGTAGTGAAGCACTGGAAGAGGAGTTATTCCTAATCCATTGATTTGAAAGGGCTGAGAATCAATTTCCACGCAATCCACCTGAGGTACTCCTGGATATTTTTTATCGTTGAAAATGTAGGCATACTCGCGTTGGAGTTGTTCTAAAACAGCTTTTCTCCCGAAAATAGGAATGTCAGCCTGCTGGTAAAAATTAAAGGGTCGGATGTCATCTAAGCCGGCGGTATGATCCTTGTGTTCGTGTGTAAATAAGACTGCATCTAATTTTTTGATTCCTTCTCGAAGCATTTGCATTCGGAAATCAGGGCCTGTATCGATGACAATAGATTGGCCCATCACTTCAAAATGCATGGAAGATCGAAAACGCTTGTCTCTGAAATCTAGTGAAAGGCAAACGGGACAGGAGCATCCAATTACTGGGACGCCTTGAGATGTGCCTGTTCCTAAGAAAGTTAGTGTCAAAATTTTAAGGTGGTTTGACGTAGCTCAGCAATAAAGTCCTGATTGCCTTTTTCTTTAAACTCCTTGGGGTCTAGGTCTATTTCCCCGAGAATATCAATTAACGCATTAATTTTTCCTTCTAGCGGGAAATATTTATTGATAATGACCACTTTGGTTTCCTTGAGAAGGCAATAGCCTGATTTAAAATTTCCCTTTTCATAGCGTAAATGATAGGGAGAAGCTGCAAACAAATTTTCCAGTTTATCCAAAAAGTGTTTGGTATACTTTATTGCCATAGTTTAACTCAGGATTTTTTTTACTGTGGCTAGGACTAAGTCGTAATTTAAAGGTTTTTGGATAAAGTCGTTGAACCCAAATTTTCTAAAATCTTCTGGAGTGTGATTGGCAGCATTGCCGGTAATGGCGATAATTGGGATCCTGTTTTTCTTGGTATCAACCATCTTTCTGATTTCTTTGGTACATTGAATTCCATCCAAAATTGGCATGGTTATGTCCATTAAAATCAAATCAAAATCTTCCACAGCAAGCATTTCCAACAC
>JALRIY010000215.1 GCA_023255285.1 Algoriphagus sp. | reverse complement strand
CAGCCCAAGAATTTCTTGGGCTGTTTTTTTGCAATAGTTAGCTGAATAATACTGTGAATAGCTATCCCAATCGAACCATTAGTAGGATTGCGGATAATCATAGATTTCCTTTGATCTGCGGAATTTTTCCAAAGAATCTGCGTGAGACTTTTTTATGCGGATAATTCCACCTGTCAATACAAAAAACCAAATAGCCAGAGCGGAATTTTTGTACCTACACCGGTTTTGATGCCGTCTGCAGCGATAAAGGCATTGGGAATCCCGATAAGTTGTTGCCCCCCTTTATGAGCCCCTCCAACCTCAAGGACGTAGGTTTGGTCGAGCATAAAATCTCCCTCTTTGGGTAAGGTGACAGCATGCAGCACCCTCAATTGGTTCAAGAAAAAGGTTTCCCGCAAGTTACCTCGATTTGGAGTCTGGCTTGAGAATGCGTAAGCTAGATTTGGGTTTTGTAGGTACACTTTCTCTGGCTTTTGCAAGAAGGATACCCCATGAGTTTCATAGCGAAGCAAAAGAAGGAGTTTGGCCTGCTCCAATAAATCAAAAGTGCGGAGAACCGTATTTCTGGAGGCCTCAAGGCGTTCTGCTAATTTGCTGATATTTGGAATAAAGGGAACGGATTCACTGAGTATAAACAGCAATTTTTTCATGCTTCGAACTGTCTTGTAGGAAAGCTCTTCCATAGGAGCGAGGTCAATTTCCAGTACGAGATTGGTGATTTCTAAAAGCCGTTGGGGATATAAAGTTTTACTCTCTCGGTAAAAGGGATAGTACCCATAAGTCAAATACTGTTCAAAATAGGAGAGGATATCTAGTTGATCTGCAAGCGGTTCTGCCAAAGCAACATGCTGGGTCAAAATTTCTTCTAGCGTAAATTTTGGAAAGTCTTGCCCCAATTCCAAGCTCAGAAATTCACGAAAAGACAATCCTTCCAAATGATACACAGCTGCTCTTCGGGATAGGTCCGCCTTGCCTTTTTCGAGTGCCAAAACAGATGATCCTGAAACAATAAAATTGGCTTCTGGATACCCATCAAACAGTTGCTTTAGGTCTGTAGACCAAAATTGATACCGATGTACTTCGTCCAAAAAAAAGGTTCGCATGCCTTCTGCATACAATTGCTCTACCAAGGTAATTAATCGAACTTCTTCAAAATAAAAATCATCCAAACTTAGAAAGATCGACTTTTCCTGACTTTGCTGCATGTACTGCAGCATCAGGGTAGTCTTTCCTGTGCCTCGATGACCGAGAATCATGATCAGGCGCTGACTCCAATCGATACGGTCAAACAGGTATCGTCTAAAGTCTGGTAATTTCGCCCCTTTCTTGCGTTTGGAATTTTGAATTAAGCGCTCCATTTTGTTTTCTATATACAACAAAAATAAAAATTGTTTTTTATAAAAAACAATAGTAAAAAATGTTTTTTGTAAAAAACAAAAATAAAATTTATTATTTACTCTAAATTACTCAAAATGAAGCTATTTGATAAATAAGAAGGCTGCTCACCATAGGGAAGCAGCCTTCTTTTTAAAGGGGTTTAAGTTGAGGTTTAGCTCAAGATTCGAGCTTTACATCTTCAGATTCTCCATTTCCAGCTGTGGGGCAAAGGGCTGTTGGTAGTACCGCTTTCCGGTAGCCTTATACAGGGAATTGGCTAGTGCAGCAAAAACAGGCGGGAAGAAGGGCTCTCCCAGTCCAGTAGGGTCTTCCTTGCTGTCCACAAAGTGCACTTCAATCGCCTTTGGTGCCTCTTGTTGGCGAATCATGCGGTAGGTATGGAAGTTGTTTTTGTTGGGTACTCCCTCCTTAAAGGACAATTCACCAAAGAAGGCATTGCCAATTCCGTCCACAATGGCTCCTTCCCCCATGTTGATGGCCGCATCTTTGTTGACTACGATTCCGCAATCCACGGCTGCATACACTTTTTCAACTACCGGCTTTGAATCTACAATCTTGGTGTCCACCACCTCGGCAACATAGGAATTGTGGCAGAAATAGGCGGATACACCGCGATGGAGCCCAACTGTTGGCTTATTCCAGTTGGATTTTTCTCGAACCAATTCCAAAACCCCCGCATAGCGCTTCGCATCGTAATCGTTGTTTTTCCCTACAGGATTGGTTTCTGCGCGCTTGAGTAGTTCCAATCGGAAGTCAATAGGATCCTTGCCCATCACTTCGGCAAGTTCATCCAAGAAACTTTGTTCTGCCGCCGCAATAAAGTTTGACCGTGGAGCGCGGAAGGCTCCAATGGTAATGTTGGATTCGATCTGCCAACCTTCGGCCAAGTAATTGTCTATGGCACCTGCTGGGAAACGATTGGCATGCAAGGGAGATTCAGGAACACCTCCTGCATTTACATGAAGTGCAAGTAGGTTGTTTTTTTCATCCAAGGCGGCACGGTAAGTCGCGGTATAGCTCGGTCTGTAAATGCCATAGGTCATGTCATCCTCTCGAGAATAAACCATTTTTACAGGGGCTCCAATTTTCTGAGAAATCAATGCTGCCTCTACCATGTGATGGCTGTACGCTCTTAACCCAAAACCACCGCCCATACGGGCGAGTTTGATGCTTATTTTTTCTTTTGGAAGCCCAAGAGAAGAAGCTAAAGCTCCGAGTATAAATTCGGGAGCTTGAGTTGGTCCATAGATCTCCGCTTTTTCTGCAGTAACCTGTGCAAAGCAGTTGACTGGCTCCATGGTGTTGTGCGCTAAAAAAGGAGCAGTGTAGGTTCGTTCGATAATTTTCGCGGCCTTTTTAAATGCGCCTTCTGGATCCCCATCTTTACGGATAACACGCCCATTTTTACTGCCGTAAGCTGCCATTTGGGCTTGATGGGATTCAGTGCTTTCCAAACCCGAAGGAACTTTTACAGGTGAGGGAGCACCTCCACCAAAACCAGCCATCAAAAAACTGGATTCTGGAGCTTTCTCCCAAGTGGCTTTGAGGGATTTTTTTGCCTGAAGTACTTCCCAAGTGGAATTACCCACAATCGCAATCAATTTGGTGAAGGTGGCGGTATCAAAGAAGTTTCTCGCATAATCCTCCTTGAAAAGGTCGATCTCATACGCTCCTTGAATTCCAGGTAAAGTAGTCACAGAGTCTGGGTCAAATGAAGCCAGTTGCATTCCGAAAGCGGGCGGGTGAACTATTGCGGCATATTTCATGCCGTCCACCTGATGGTCAATTCCAAAGAGCGGGGTGCCGCTGACGATTTTTTCTAAGTCTACATTTTTCTTGGAAGTACCGATGAGTTTAAAATCTTTCGGGTCTTTGAGTGGTACTTCTTCGGGTACTGGTAGGGTTGCTGCAAGGGCAGCAAACTCCCCATATCCCCCTTTTTTTCCAGAAGCCTTGTGTTCTAGCTGGCCTGCTGTAGCTGTAATTTCTGAAGCAGGAACCTTCCAAGTTTGTGCAGCTGCATCAATTAATAGTTGCTTTGCCGTAGCCCCTGCTGTGCGGAGGGGTGCCCATCCTTGACGGATTCCTTGGCTACCACCTGTAAATTGTCTTTGGAAGCGCTCTGGCCAAAAATCTGCCTGCTCCACGAGTACCATTTTCCAGTCTACCTCTAACTCTTCTGCAAGAATCATTGGCATGGATGTTTTTACATTGGAGCCAAATTCTGGATTGGCAGAGTATAGGGTGACGACCCCATTTTCACCGATCTTTATGTAGCTGTTTAGTTCAAACCATTCCTTTGGTAAGGCCAATACTTCTTCCGTACTAGGCTTACAACCTGCCAGCCAGCTGAAGCTTAATACCATTCCTCCACCTGCCAAGGCGGAGACTTTTAAAAATGACCTGCGGTCTAATTTAGTCTTTAAAGTTGCCATAGGTGTTGAATTAGAGGTTTTGAGAGGCTGTTTTGATG